>CADEDX010000269.1 GCA_902826195.1 uncultured Bradyrhizobium sp.
TGTCAGCCAAAGGAAGCCAGGGGCCACTTTGCGGATCTGGTCGATCCCGTGTTCGACGGGGGAGGAGCCTTATTCCATCGCGCTCTGGCTGATGGAAAACTGGCCACAGGTGGACAACTACAATATCGAGATCGTCGGGTCGGATATCGATACCCGTGCGCTCAGGGCTGCCGCTGAAGGCATCTATGGCGATCGCGCGCTGATGCGGTTATCCCGTGATATCATTGGCCGCTATTTCAGACCGGTTGCCGGCGGCAACCATCAGATTGACGAGGGGCTGAGGAACTCCATCGAGTTCACGCGGGCTAATCTGATCGATACCAAGGATATGATGCAGTACCGCGATTTCGATCTCATCTTCTGCCGCAACGTTCTGATATATTTCGACGACGCGTCGCGTCGGCTCGCTGCTGAGAATCTCTATGACTGCTTGCGGCCGGGCGGCTACATCTGTCTCGGCCATTCGGAGAGCATGAGCCGGATCTCCCCGCTGTTCCGCGTATCCCGCTTTCCGGACGCAATCGTCTATCAAAGGCCGGAGGCAGATCATGGCTGACACGGCAGCGCCGGCCAAGGCGAAGGTTCTGGTGGTCGATGATTCCTCGCTGGTGCGGCTCTACTATAGGTCTGCGCTGGAGATCGCGGGCTTCGACGTCAAGCAGGCGATCAATGGCATCGAGGCCATGGAGAAAGTGTTGTCGGAGCCATTCGATCTGGTGATCGTCGACGTCAATATGCCGCGCATGGACGGCTTCACGTTCTTGCGGTCGCTACGATCCGCCGCCACGGCTGACGTATCAATGCTGCCGGCGTTGATGATTTCGACCGAGTCGGGAGAGCAGGACATCGCGGAAGCCAGACTGGCGGGTGCGAATTTCTACCTCGTGAAGCCGGTAGCGGAGACCGAACTGGTCCGGCACGTGCGTGTTCTGACGGGAGACGTGCCGTGAGCGCTCTGGAGGACCAATTCGTCGCCGAAGCGCGCGAGCTTATCCGCCAGGCGACGGATAATCTTATCGCGCTGGAGCGCGACGGCATGTCGTCCGACCGGATCGATAGCGTTTTTCGCGCGTTTCACACGCTCAAGGGTTCCGCTGGTGTGGTCGAGCTGCCGGCCATGAGCCTTGTGCTTCATGCCGCCGAGGATGTGCTGGACAACGTGCGGCATGGCACGCTCGTAGCCGGGGCTGAGATGGTCGATGCGGCGCTCGCCTGCCTCGATCAGGTATCGCGCTGGGTAGACAACTTCGAAGCCGCGGGAGCTTTGCCGTCACAGGCTGGCGAAGACAGCCGCGCGATGGCGCAACGATTGCGGGCGTTTCTGCCACGGAGTGGTGACCAGATAGTGTCCTCCGCATCAGATCTTCCGAAGGAAAAAGGGCAGGGGTCGCTTCCCGAATGGGTCTCGCGCTTGATTGCGGCGGAGCGCGATACGATCACATCGCAAATGCCGAAGGGCCCAATGGCAGCCACGGCTATTTCGTATGAGCCTTTTGCTGGCTGTTTCTACAATGGCGACGATCCGGTGCAGCTGATGAGGCAGGTGCCAGGCCTGCTGGCGCTGCAGATCGAGCCGCGTGAACCTTTCGGCCCGCTTGCGGACATCGACCCCTATGCCTGCAATCTGCGCTTGCGTGCGGTTTCGAGCGGCAGCCGAGATGAAATCGCCGCACTGTTTCGGCTGGTGCCGGATCAGATTGAGATCATCAGCGTTCCGCCAGAAGCGCTTCCTGCAGCAAAGATGCACCTCGGATCCGGCGACCAACCGCTGATCTGCAAAGTCATCGAGGCGCAGTGCGAACTGATGCGCATACCCGATCGCGCAGACGACTTGGCCGGATGCATTGGTGCGGCGGCGCGCGTGGCTGAAAATGCGCTGCGCCACGGCCAGCGGCCGGATTTAGCCGACACCGTCAAGCACGCCGGCGCTCTTGCGTTGGGGCAGCGGGATGCCGGACCATTGTTGTCTGCGCTTGAAAAGGCTCTTGCCGCCTTTACCTCTACCCCTTCGACGATGGCGGTCAACGGCGAGTCCCAGGCAGCATCCGAAAGACCGGCCGATCGCGTGCTCCGCGTCAGCGAGGCGAAAATCGAGGCCCTCGTCAATTTGGCGGGTGAACTCGTGGTGGCAAGAAACGCGCTGTCCTATTCGGTCGGCCAAGTCGAGCGGAAGCTCGATAGCGGCGAAGTCGCCAGGTCAATCCAGCGTGACCGTGACGCGATCGATCGTCTGGTGACTGAATTGCATGGCGCGGTCCTGCAGTTGCGGATGGTGCCTTTCTCCCAGTTGTTTGGATCTTTTCCTCGGCTGGTGCGGGATCTCGCCAGACAACTCGACAAGAAGGTTGCTCTTGTTACGAGTGGTGAGACCACGGAGGCCGACAAGACCATTATCGACCGTCTTTTCGAACCCATGGTGCATCTGGTACGCAATGCCCTCGATCACGGTATCGAAGACCCCGGGCAACGGCGCGCGGCTGGGAAACCAGAGGCTGCGAAAATCTCGATTGCAGCATCCCGGAGCGGAGACCGCCTGCTGGTCGAAGTCACGGACGACGGCCGCGGTATCGATCCCTCGGTCGTGCGGCGGAAGGCGTCCGAAAGGCAGATATTGCCGCCCGATGAACTGGCCGCCCTGAGCGACGAAGCAGCCGTCGATCTGGTTTTCTCGGCCGGATTTTCGACCGCATCAACTGTATCGGATATTTCGGGCCGGGGCTTTGGAATGGATGTGGTCCGCACCGCAATTGAACAGATCGGAGGCAGGGTTTCGCTGCACAGCAATGTCGGTGTCGGCACCACGGTTCGGCTTGAGCTGCCAATGACGATCGCGATGTCCCGGATCATGGTGGTTGAGGCTGGCGGACAGTCGTTCGGCATTGCCATGGAAGCGGTGTCCGAAACGGTGCGCGTCGCGCCCGACCGGGTAAGCACGATCAAGAACAACGCCGCATTCGTCTTGCGTGATCGCGTGGTGCCCATCATTTCTCTGGCCGAGCTGATGAAATTGCCCCGACGAAAGCGGGACGCCGAGCCAAGACTGTTGGTGGTCATGGAGGCCGCTGGCAGGATAGCTGCTCTTGAGATCGATGCGGTCCGTGACCGGCTGGACGTTGTGCTCAAGCCGATGCAGGGGCTGCTGGCCGGGGCGCGCGGCTATGCCGGGACCACGCTGCTGGGTAATGGACAGGTCCTGCTGGTGCTGGACGTAAAGGAGATTTTGCCTTGACCATCCGCCGTGGCGACGAAGATATCGTGGTCCTGGACGGCGTGTGCGCCGTGGAGGATGCCGAGACACTGTTGCAGATGCTCCAGGCAACGCCAGGCGCGCTCGTCGATTGGACACAATGTCGCCAACTCCATACGGCCGTTCTCCAGGTCATCATGGCCTCGGGCAGTGCGCCGGTTGGGCCTTGTGGTGACGTCTGGGTACAGCAATGGCTGACGCCAAAACTGCCCCAAAAAGGGACGGCAGGGTAAAAAGCCCAAGGGGCCGCTTTATTGGAACCATCCGCCCAATCCGGCCATTTACCCCCTTGCGGCAAGAGGTTAGAGCTATGGGTTACCGCCTTTACCCGTGACCGGACAGGTCAGACGTTTAGCCACAGAAGACTGGAAAATGCACAAAGTCTTGATTGTTGATGACAGCAAGCTGGCCCGCATGGTGATGGCGAGCGCATTCCGTCGTATCCGGCCGGACTGGACGTTGGTCGAAACCAGCAATGCCGATGAGGCGCTGACCGCTATTTCCGGAGACGCCGTTGACGTTGCCCTGATTGATTTCAACATGCCGGGAATAGATGGCCTGGAGCTTGTTGCAAATATCCGCAAAACCCACCCCAATATGCCGGTCGCCGTCGTCTCGGCCAACGTCCAGAATGAAATCATAGGACGCGCGCGGGAATTGAATGCGGGCTTCATTCCAAAGCCCTTGACCGACGAAAGCCTCGCCGCGTTTCTTTCCGGCGCCGCGCTTCGGCTCAAGAAATCTCCGACATGACGGAAGACGCGAGCCAACTCACTGAAATCGAACAGGATGCGCTGGCTGAAATCGCCAATATGGGGGTCAGCCGCGCCGCGAGCAGTCTCCGCCTCCTGGTCGGGGAAGAGATCCTGCTTTCGGTCCCGTCGGTCAAGATCGTAACGCGCCAGGCGGCGTCGAAACTGGTCGAGCGCGAGAACGCGAAGAAGCTCGTGGCCGTGCAGCAGACTTTCGAAGGACCCTTTGCCGGCAAGGCGCTTTTGATCTTTCCGGAGGCGCAAAGTCTGGAGCTGGTTCGCTCGATCGTCGGCGACCAGCATACGTTGGAGGACGTGATTGATCTGGAGCAAGAGGCGCTCGCTGAAACCGGGAATATCATTCTGAACGGATGCCTCGCGACGATCGCGAACGTCTTGAACCGGACGATGCGAATGTCGCTGCCCTCCATCGTTCGAGGCGACGGAGCGACCTTGTTCGAGGTGCAAGAGCCGGCGTCGGGAGAACAGTTCGTGCTATTTCTCTATATCGACTTTAACATCAAGGCGCGGAATGTGCGCGGCTTTATTGCTCTTCTTCTGGATCTGCATTCCATCGCCGCGCTAAAGACGATCGTGAACGACTTTATCGAGGCCATTGAAAAGCAACCATCCGGTCATGCTGGGTAACCTGTCCGATCCTGTATTCAGTCTGGTTTTTGACACTGTCGACATTGGCCTCGTCGTGGTCGACATCGACGGATGCGTTTTCGGCTGGAATGCCTGGATGGCCCGCGTCACCCGACGTCCCTCGCAGGAAGTGATCGGGAAATCCCTGTATGAAATCTTTCCTGATGTACGTAACACCCGCTTGCCGGGCATTATCGCGGATGCATTTCAGGTTGGAAGCTCCAGCATCCTGACCCACACGCTGAATGCGTTGCTGCCCTTGCAAGGCGAAAGCGGGGAGCCGCTACTTCATAATATCGTCGTGCGTCCTGTATTCTCAGAGCATGCAAATTACTGCCTTTTGCAGATTACGGACGTCACGGTAGCCGTCACACGTGAGCGGGTACTGCGTGAGCGTCAGAACGCCCGGTACCACGCGATCGTCGATTCGGCGCCTGACGCGATCATCACGATCGACGACAACCGCGTCATTCAGTGGGTCAACGGCGCAGTCGACCATGTTCTGGGGTACGGACATGCCGAGTTGCTTGGGCAACCGCTCGACATTCTGTTGCAGGCGGACAATCAGTTGGCTTCCGTGCTCGCAAAAAGTTCGGTCGACCAGAAAGGCGATGCTGCGATATCGGTCATCGGCCGATACAAGAACGGAAAATCTGGAAACTTCGAGATCTCGCTCGGGCATTGGCGCGCGGATCAACGTGATTTCGTCACCACGATCTGGCGCGACGTCACGGAACGGGCCGCAGCCGATGCTGCCCTACGCGATGCACGCGACGCCTTGCAACGAAGTCACGATGAACTGGAAAGCCGGGTCGAGGAGCGGACACGCGAGCGCGAGATCGCGCTGAGGCAACTTCATGAATCCCAGAAGATGGAGAGCATTGGGCAATTGACGGGCGGGGTCGCGCACGACTTCAACAACCTGTTGGCCGTCATATTGGGAAGCCTGAGCCTGCTGAAGAAAGCGGTTCCGGAAGAGCCGCGGATATCGCGATTGCTGGACCGGGCCATCCAGGGCGCCGAGCGCGGTGCTACCCTGACCACGCGACTGCTGGCATTTGCGCGACGGCAGGAACTGAAAGTTGAATTCGTCACTCTCCAGAGGCTGATCCCGGAAATGCTGGACTTCCTGCGGCATTCCGTTGGTCCAAACATCGAGATTCGCGCGGAAGTGTCACCGGAGGTTGGCGCCATTGAGGTTGATGCAAACCAACTCGAACTGGCTTTGATCAATCTTGCCGTTAATGCACGGGACGCGATGCCGCAGGGCGGCTCGCTGACGATTGCCTGTCACAACGAGGCAAGCGGAAAGAGCGTTGGGCTATCACGGGATTCCTTTGTCTGCATCACCGTTACCGACACCGGTGAGGGCATGAGCGAGACCACGCTGGCCCGCGCCCAGGAGCCGTTCTTTACGACAAAAGGCATCGGCAAAGGCACCGGCCTTGGGCTTTCGATGGTCCATGGATTTACCGCGCAATCCGGCGGGACGATGCGTATCAGAAGTCAGCCGGGGAAGGGAACGTCGGTCACGATATGGCTGCCGCAAGCCAAGGAGGGCAGCAGGGCGGCGGAGGTGGACATACCGCTCGCGCAACCGAAAGAAGCGCGGAGCCTCCGGGTGCTGCTGGTGGACGACGACATCCTGGTGAGCATGGGGGCGGCCGACATGCTGCTCGATCTCGGTCACAGCGTGACCGAAGCTCAATCAGGACCACACGCGCTCAAACTGCTGGAAAGCGATGCTCCTTTCGACGTCGTCGTCACTGACTACGCCATGCCGGGGATGAACGGGTTCGAGCTCGCCCAGCGGGTCAAGGCGCGCAATCCTAAACTACCCATCATCCTGGCCACCGGCTACGCAGAACTGCCGGCCGACCGGTCGATTGAGTTCGGGCATTTGTCCAAGCCCTATACATCAAAAGACTTGGCAGCCGCGCTGGAGAAGGCGGCGACATAACCGCGGGGCACGACGGCGGCGAACCGTTTCGACTTGCCGCGACGGTTGCCAGCACCACTCTCATGCCGCAAGTCGGATAGGCTCACATGCCGTGAGCCGGATTCTTCCGGTCGAGGTGAAACGAAAATGCGTCCTCACGGGGCGGCCGTCGTAATCGCGATAGTCGAGCGATACGCCGCCCCCTTCCGGCATCAAGGCATCGATAGCGAATGCCTCGCTGCCGGCTGTGGCGAGCCGTGGCCGCCAGTAAAGCTCTATTTCGGCACGGCCGGTGAAGTTGCTGCCTTCACAACATTCGACGGTAGCTTCTTCATCGTAGAGATCCAGCAGCGCTTCCAATCGGCGCTGCTTGCAGGCGTCTATCCAATCAACAACGATGCCGATCACATCAAAACGATCATTTGCATTCGCCATACGTTGTCCTCCTACGGCGCTGCTGGTAACGGCAATGGGATGAACGCGTTGTGAACCGGATGTTCAGCGCCGGTTGATGTTGCGACTTTTGAAACTCGAACGACTTGATCGGGATCTGAGGATGCGCCGCAGCATCGCCGCGTTTTTGGGCGCATGAGCATCGTTATCGTTGTTGAAGTAGATCCAGGCGCGTTTTGCGCCGCTGGCGGAAATCCTGGTTGCCCAGTCGGTCAATTCCTTCTTTGAATAGTCATGCCGATACCAGCGCTTGGGACCGTGGAGGCGTAGATATATTTCGTCGGCGGTGCGGATCAGCTCATCCGGCAATCGCGGTCCGCTGCACGAACAAAAGATAATGCCGGCCTTGCAAAAGGCAACGTAGACGTCCTCGTTCCACCAGCTCGCGTGCCTGAATTCGACAACGTTGCGGTGTGCCGGATCGAGCTGGCTGATAATATCGTTGAGGCGCGTCCTACTGTAGCGGTAGCTCGGCGGTAACTGAAACAAGAAGCACCCCATTCGATCGCCCAGGATATCGGAGATCATCCCAAAATCCTTGACGAGGGTCTTGGTGCCCTTGAACTTCTTGATGTGGGTGATGAGCTCGCAGACTTTGACCGTATAGACGAACTTCTTCTTGCCGGGCTGACGGCGCCAGGCCTGAACGCCGGCAATGGTCGGCCAGGAGTAGAAGGACGCGTTGATTTCAACGGTATCGAAGGTTTTCAGGTAATGCCCGAACCAGTCGTTCTGTGGCACGCCATCATAGAACGAGTCCCTCCATTTCCAGTAGCGCCAGCCCGAGCATCCCACAAATATCGGCTGCTTATGCCGGAGAGCCGTGATTTTTTTGCGGTTTGAGCCGCTTTTCAGGCGGGCTGCATGCATCTTTGCGGCCCGTTTGACATTGTCTTCGCGCTGCTTTTCACGCCGGAGACGTCTCCGTTCGCGGCGCTCTTCAGGCGTCAGCTCAGTCGATATAGCTGCTGTTTTCGCGCGCGGCATGTTTTTGCTCCCGACTTCTAACGCACGGACAGTCTCGTCCTGTTCCACACAACGTCGGGGGCTCCATATGCCTATGCAACGAGGGGACTTTTCATGCAGTTCGATGTTCTGATTGTTGGCGGCGGACCTGCGGGATTGAGCGCGGCACTGATCCTGGGAAGATGTCACCGCAATGTGTTGCTGTGCGACGCAGGGCATCAGCGCAACCTGAGCTCTCATGCGATTCACGGGCTGCTAGGGAGAGAAGGGAAGTCCCCGGCTGCCTTCCTGGAGGAAGCCCGCGCCGAACTCTTGCGATACAAGTCCGTCCTGGTGCGGGAGAGGCTGGTAAGCCAGATCACGCCCGCTGCCACGGGGTTTGATTTTGTCTGTTCAGATGGGACGGAGGGGAGGGCCGTCAGGATTCTTCTCGCATCGGGCCTGGTCGACGAACTGCCCGAAGTTGCGGGGATCGAACCTCTCTACGGGATTTCCGTGCATCATTGCCTCTACTGCGACGGATTTGAATATGCCGGCAAGCCGGTCGCCGCCTATGGCAAGGGCGATAAGGGCGCGGAGCTTGCGATCATGATGAGGCAC
>CADEDX010000270.1 GCA_902826195.1 uncultured Bradyrhizobium sp.
CTTTTTCATCGAGCTCTGGCCGCAGGAAGTCTATTACTTCACCGGCCTTCTGATCATCGCGGCGATGGTGCTTTTTCTGATGAATGCCCTCGCCGGTCGGATCTGGTGCGGCTATCTCTGCCCGCAAACCATCTGGACCGACCTGTTTTACGCCGTCGAGCGCTGGGTCGAGGGCGACCGCCGCGACCGCATCCTGAAGGACAAGCGCGGCTGGACCTTCAAGCATTTGCGCGAGGTCGCGACCAAACATTTCCTGTGGCTGATGATCGCCTGGTGGACTGGCGGCGCCTGGGTGCTGTATTTCGCCGACGCGCCAACGCTGGTGAAGGAACTTGCCACCCTGCAGGCGCCGTTCATCGCCTATCTCTGGATCGGCATCCTGACGGCGACTACCTATGTCTTCGCCGGCCACGCGCGCGAGCAGGTATGCATCTACATGTGCCCGTGGCCGCGCATCCAGGCGGCGCTGACCGACGAATGGGCGCTCAACGTCACCTACCGGCGCGACCGCGGAGAGCCCCGCACCTCGGTCAAGAAGGCCGAGCAGTTGCGCCTCGCCGGCGAGCCTGCCGGCGACTGCATCGATTGTCACCAGTGCATAAACGTATGTCCGACCGGGGTCGATATCCGCAACGGTATCCAGCTCGGCTGCATTCAATGCGGGCTGTGCATCGACGCCTGCGACGCGATCATGCAGCAAACCAATCGGCCCAAGGGACTAATCGCCTATGATACCGACATCAATGCCGAACGACGGCTCGCCGGCAAGCCGCCAATCTATCGCCTGATCCGGGCGCGCACGATACTCTACGCCGTCATCATTGCCGTGGTCGGCGGCATCATGCTGTACACCCTGGCAACACGCGCTTCCATGAGCATCAGCGTGCTGCACGAACGTAGTCCACTGCACGTTACCCTGAGCAACGGCAGCGTCCGCAACGATTACACCGTTCGCTTTCTCAACAAGGCCGGCATACCCCGCTCTTTCACCCTGGAAGTACTTGGTCTGCCCGCTGCCCAGATACACACCTCGGGTATCGAGTCCAGTGCGGACGGAAAGCTGCTCGTCGAAGTTGGCCCCGACCAGACGCGGGAAATCAGGATATCGGTCCAGGTAGCAGCGGCCAGGTTGCCAAGGGAAGCAACCGAGATAGAGTTCAGGGCGGCGGAGATCGCAACGGGACAGACCGCCGTTGCGCGAGATCACTTCGTGCCATGAGACCGAACGTCAGGACAGTTGTCGCCAGTACGTGCCAAATCGCGAAGCCGAAACTTTCCGTGCTCAAACGTCATCAACAGAGCGCGGCGATGACCGGTCAGCCGATCTCGATGTCGGTGTGCTGGGGATCGACAACGATTTTTGCACACAGGCAGATTTGCCCAAATGACCAGTTTATTTCGTAGTGATTCTCGCCAAGCTATCCACGGAAGCTGGCAAGGTCACGCCGCATACCTTGAGGCCCACCGGCTGCGACCTGGCTGATGCAGCGCGGCGCAGACCGAGGGAAGCAGCGGGTTTTCTCCGGATGTCGGTCGGGGTGTTGCTTGATACCCTATGCCACCATCACCCGGAGTTCTTGCGCGAGGCGGCCGCCGCCATCACGGCGAAACCAAACAAGAACATCGTATCTGGGGTTGATCGCGGGGTTGACTTGGCCGCTTATCGTGAAAGAAGACGAAAAGCGTAAGAAAATCATGGTCGGAGTGGCAGGATTCGAACCTGCGACCCCTGCGTCCCGAACGCAGTGAGTATTTTCTAAGTTGTTGATTTTTCTGCTGTGGCGGGTGTTTTCGTCCCGTTTTGTTCACGGTCGTTTCACCCAATTCGTTGCATTTCGTTGCGATTTCGTTGCGGCAGCACTGAGGAAGAACGGCGCTCGGCGCGGGCAGCCGACGCCCGCGAGAGTAAGTTTATTGGGCTGTGCGCCACTAAAGCGGGATGGATTTAGGTTGAATCGATTTGGGATTCCCAAATCAGCGTGTTTTCTGATTCACCATGCTGGCTGGACGGAGGCCGGCATGGATGGGCAAGCCTTATTCTTTGGATCTTCGCAAGCGTGTTGCGGCCGCGGTCGAGGGCGGCATGTCGCGCAATCGTGCCGCCAAGCAGTTTGGAGTCGCTATCAGCACGGCCATCGGCTGGATGCAGCGGGTCGAGGAGACCGGTAGCGTTGAGCCCGGTCAGATGGGCGGTCATAAGCCGAAGGCAATCTCAGGCGACCACGCGGTGTGGCTGTCGCAACGGATCAAGGACGGCGATTTCACGATACGTGGGCTCGTTGCCGAGCTTGGCGGACGCGGCCTGAAGGTCGACTACCTCTCGGTGTGGGACTTCGTGCATGCCGAGAGGCTCAGCTTCAAAAAAAAGCGTGGCGGCTGGCGAACGCGATCGTCCCGACGTGGCGCGACGGCGCCTCCAGTGGACAAAATATCAAGACCGCGTCGAAGCTGAGCGGCTGGTCTTCATCGACGAGACCTGGACCAGGACCGATATGGCACCCTTGCGGGGATGGGCGCCGCGCGGGCGCAGACTTCCCGCCAAGGTTCCCCACGGCCGCTGGAAGACCATGACCTTCCTGGCGGCCCTGCGCCATGACCGGATCGATGCACCATGGTTCATCGAGGGACCAATCGATGGTGTGAGCTTTCGGACCTATGTCGAGAAGGTTCTTTTGCCGACGCTTCGTCCCGGCGATATCGTCGTCCTGGACAACCTCGGCAGCCACAAGAATAAAGCTGTTCGTCAGCCCATCCGCTCGGTCGGCGCAAAACTCTTCTTCCTGCCAAAATACTCGCCTGACCTGAACCCGATCGAACAGGTCTTTGCCAAGCTCAAGCACCTGCTCCGCAAGGCCGCCGTCCGAACCGTCGACGCGGTCTGCACCGCAATGCCTTCTCACCCCAAGAATGCGCAAACTACCTCAAAAATTCAGGCTATCGAACTTAATGCCATCACGCTTTTAGCGGCTCTGTCGGGGGTTCGAGTCACCAGAGCGGTACCGCTTTTCCCCACACGACACGAACCTGCGATATTTGCTCCGATGGTCCGCCTAAAGCATTGGAATCTTGTTGGATGGTAGGTTCAAGTCTAGACCGATAACAAACTCAGTTTTTTTTCCGGGCGGTAGCTTGGAGGGAACGTCAGATACATCCAGTTTGGGAAACGGGCGCTCCCCAAGGAAGCGACGCAAGATCAAGTCGATGAATTGAATGCTTTGCGGATTTTTTGGTAGCGAACGCATTGCTTTTCAAGCTTTTTCAGAATGGCCGCCCGGGATGGCGGAGGTTCTTCATCGCCGTTGCCGCGGGCTGATCATTTTTCGGCACAATTGCCGTCTGTGCGCTTTAGCGGTCTGCCAGTTCGCCAATCGCCTGAAAAATAATCTGTTGCCGTCCGCCGAAATCGGCTTTGCTTCGCAAGCGATCAAACTACTAGGGAAACCAGGACATGAACGGACTTGGCGGACTGAACAAATCACCTGACGGCGTCGTCATCGGGCTCGTTCAATTGCAATTGCCAGTCGTGGTTACCCGGACAGACTTGGCGCGTCAAACCGAGCGCATCGTGTACATGGTCGGCAAGGCGCGGCGCAATCTGGGGACCATGGATCTGGTGGTGTTTCCCGAATATTCCCTGCAAGGCCTGTCGATGGACACCAATCCGGAAATCATGTGCCGTCTCGACGGCCCCGAGGTGTCGGTATTCCAAAAGGCTTGCGTCGACAACAGGATCTGGGGCTGCTTCTCCATCATGGAGTTCAATCCCGACGGCAACCCTTACAACTCGGGGCTGATCATCGATGATCACGGGGAGATCAAGCTGTACTATCGGAAACTCCATCCTTGGATTCCGGTTGAGCCGTGGGAGCCCGGCGATGTAGGCATCCCCGTGGTCGAGGGACCAAAGGGCGCGAAGATCGCGCTGATCATTTGTCACGACGGCATGTTTCCGGAGATGGCGCGTGAGTGCGCTTACAAGGGCGCGGAGATCATGATCCGCACCGCCGGCTACACCGCGCCTATACGCGAAAGCTGGCGCTTCACCAATCAGGCCAATGCTTTCCAGAATCTGATGGTCACGGCCAACGTCTGCATGTGCGGATCGGATGGCTCATTCGATTCCATGGGCGAAGGCATGATCGTGAATTTCGACGGCAGCATCATTGCCCATGGCACGACAGGGCGTGCCGACGAGATCATCACCGCTGAGGTCCGTCCTGATCTGGTGCGCGAAGCACGGATTCACTGGGGCGTCGAAAACAACATCTATCAACTCTGGCATCGAGGTTACGTTGCAGTGAAAGGCGGAGCGATGGATTGTCCCTATACCTTCATGCAGGACATGGTGGCCGGCACATTCCGCTTGCCGTGGGAAGACCAGGTCAAGGTGACCGACGGCACATCGTGTGGCTTTCCAATGCCCACCCGACTGTTCGGGCCAAAGAACGCTAGGGCAGCCGAGTAACCCAGCCTGCATTCCGCCTTAGCCCGTTCGCGCGAAGGAAGGATGCCCGGCCTAGCCGCTCTACATTAAGCATCAGGCCGGCATCATCTCCAAACCAGGTTGCGGGAGACCCAGCCGCTGATTTTTCGTTCGGCGGGGCTCAAGAATTGCTTAACTCTCTTGCATACAATGATCGAATGTCGGCTCTTTATTAGGCGAAACCTTCGCTGCACAAGTTTTCAACCCAGATCGATCGATCCGGATACACAAAATAATTCAATATCTTATTGGAACATGACTACGGGATAGGCTCTGGCACGAAGATTGCGACATGGACGCCGAGCTTCGCCGTATCGGCGCGGCTGCGAATTCAGCGGCGGCATGTCCGCCAAAGGGAGCGATCCATGGATTTTAGAAGGATTTCTCGGCGACATCTTCTGCAGGGAAGCGCCGCACTCACGCTCGGATCAGCCCTCGGCATAAGTTCCGCCGCGGCGGCCGACACCACCATCGGCTTCATCTATGTCGGTTCTCGCGACGACTATGGCTACAATCAGGCTCATGCTCAGGGCGCCGCGGCCCTGAAGAAAATGCCCGGCCTCAAGGTCGTTGAAGAAGAGAAAGTGCCGGAAACCGACGCCGTCGAAAAGACGATCGAGTCGATGATCAATCTCGACGGTGCGACGCTGCTGTTCCCGACTTCGTTCGGATACTACAGCCCGCACATGATCAAGATGGCGAAGAAGTTTCCAAAACTTCGCTTCGAGCATTGCGGCGGGTTGTGGAGCGACAAGGATCCCGCGAATGCCGGCAGCTATTTCGGCTATATCGACGAAGCCCAGTACATCTCGGGCATTGTCGCCGGCTATTCGACCAAGAGCGGAAAACTCGGCTTCGTCGCTGCCAAACCGATCCCGCAGGTGCTGCGCAATATCAACGCCTTCACCCTCGGTGCCAGGCTCGCCAATCCGAAGGCGACCACGCAGGTGATCTTCACCGGCGACTGGTCGATGCCGGTCAAGGAAGCCGAAGCTACCAATAGCCTGATCGACCAGGGCGTCGATGTTCTTACCTGCCATGTCGATGGCCCGAAGACGATGGTGGAGAACGCCGCACGCCGCGGCGCCATGGTCTGCGGCTATCACGTCAACCAGTCGCCGCTGGCGCCGAAGGCCTATCTGACCGGCGCGGAGTGGAATTGGGAGGCGCTGTATCCGAAGTTCGTCAAGATGATCGCCGCCGGCGAAGCTATCCCGAACTTCTACCGCGGCGGACTGAAGGAAGAGATCGTGAAATGCTCGCCCTATGGCGAGGCGGTCTCGGCGGAAGCGCGCAAGCATGCTGACGACATCAAGGCCAAGTTCCTGTCCGCCGAGGGCTACACCATCTTTAAGGGTCCGATCATGGACAACAAGGGCAAGGCGGTGATCACCGCCGGCACCGATCGCGGCCAGAAGGATCCAGAGCTGGAGAAGATGGACTATCTGGTCGAGGGCGTGATCGGAGCCACTTCATGACAACTTAGGCTGCGGATCCGGTCGACGCGGTCGCAGTCTCTCCGGCCGCCGACCCCGGCTTTCTCCAGCGCTACGGCGCGACCATCGAATACATCCTGATCCCGGGCGCGGCGCTGGTCGGCGCGCTCGCGGCTTTTGGAATGTTCGTGGCTCTGTTCGGAAAGAATCCACTCGACCTGTATTTTTACATGTACCAAGGCGCGTTCGGGACCTGGTTCTCCTGGCAGAATACCCTGACACGCGCCGCGCCCCTGATCCTGACGGCGCTGTGTACCGCCCTGCCCGCGCAACTCGGCATGGTCATCATCGGCGGCGAAGGTGCGCTGCTGATCGGCGCGTTGTCGGCGACTTCGGTGGCGCTGGCGATGCCGTGGGCGCCGCCGCTGGTGGTTCAAGTCGCGATGGTGTGTGCCGGCGTCATCGGTGGCGGCCTCTGGATCGCGTTATCGGGCGCGCTGCGGCAGTATCGCGGGGTCAACGAGACGATCTCAAGCCTGCTGCTGGTCTACATCGGCCTTGCGATCCTCAACCATCTGGTCGAGGGCATGATGCGCGACCCCTCCAGTCTCAACAAGCCATCGACCCGCGAAATCGGCGCGGCCAACATGATCGGCAGCATTCCCGGCACCGACGTGCATTGGGGACTGCTATTTGGCCTGATCGCAGCGTTTGCGTCCTATATCCTGATCTACCACACCGTGTTTGGCTTCGCGTCGCGGGTTGCCGGCGGCAACATCCGCGCGGCGAAAATCGTCGGTCTTGGCGTCAACAAACTCATCCTGACGATCTGCTTTCTCGCCGGCGGCGCGGCCGGCCTGGCCGGCATGATCGAGGTCGCCGCCGTCCAGGGCCGCACCAACGCCAATCTCGCGGCCGGCTATGGTTTTACGGGTATCCTCGTCGCCTTTCTGGCACGGCAGAATCCGCTAGCTATCATTCCCGTGGCGATCCTACTCGGCGGGATCAGCGCCAGCGGTGGCTTGCTGCAACGGCGGCTCGGCCTGCCGGACGCCTCCGTACTGGTGCTGCAAGGGATCATCTTCGTCTTCGTGCTGGCGAGCGATGCGCTGTACGGGCGCATCGGCTTCCTGAAGGGAAAAACCTGACATGGCGGATGCAACGATCGGACTCTGGACCGTTCCGCTTGCTGTGTTCGGCGGCGCCATCCGCGTCTCGACGCCGTTCCTGTTCGTCAGCCTGGGCGAATGCATCACCGAGCGCTCGGGGCGCATCAATCTCGGCCTCGAAGGCACTCTGATCATGGGCGCAATGAGTGCCTACGGCATCTCCTATCTCTCGGGCTCGCCTTGGCTTGGCGTGCTCGCGGCCGGCATCACCGGCGCGCTGCTCGGCGCGCTCCACGCCGGCATTTGCTCGCTGCCGAGGGTCAACGACATCGCCGTCGGTATCGCGCTGATGCTGTTCGGGACCGGTCTGGCGTTCTATCTGGGCAAGCCGTTGATCGAGCCGACCGCCGCGCGTCTGCCTGCGATCGATTTCGGCTGGTGGAGCGACATTCCGCAGGTTCGTGCGGCGCTCCGGATCAACGTACTGTTCCTGATCGGGGTGGCCATCGCGCCGATCCTGTTTTGGGCATTTCGAACCACGCGCTGGGGACTGTTGATCCGTACCGCCGGCGAAAGCTCCGATGCCGCGCGCGCAATGGGCTACTCCGTACTGTGGATTCGCCTGCGCGCCACCATGGTCGGCGGCTTCCTCGCCGGGATCGGCGGCTCGTTCCTGTCCCTGTTCTATCCCGGCAGCTGGAACGAAGGCCTTTCCAGCGGACAAGGCATCACCGCCGTTGCGCTGGTGATCTTCGCGCGATGGGATCCGATGCTGTGCCTGTGGGCGTCGTTGGCCTTCGGCGGCGCCGCCGCCCTCGGGCCAGCCCTGCAGTCCGTCGGCGTCACCTCCGGCTACCACCTGTTCAACGCGGCGCCCTACATCCTGACGCTGGCGATCATGATCATCACCTGCTCGCCGAAGCGCACGCTGACCGGCGCGCCAGCCGAACTATCGATCACCCGATGAAATCTGCGTATCAGCGAGAGCGAACCATGGCCGAGCGCTACATCAAATCCGAACCCTACGCGTGGCCCTATAATGGCGACCTGCGTCCGGAAAACACCGCGCTGATCATCATCGACATGCAGACCGACTTCTGCGGCGTCGGCGGCTATGTCGACAAGATGGGATACGACCTCTCGCTGACCCGGGCGCCGATCGAGCCGATCAAGAAGCTGCTCGCCACGATGCGGGCACAAGGCTTTCACATCATCCACACCCGCGAAGGACACCGCCCCGACCTCACCGACCTGCCCGCCAACAAGCAGTGGCGTTCGCGACAGATCGGCGCCGGGATCGGTGACCCCGGCCCGTGCGGCCGCGTGCTGGTGCGCGGCGAGCCCGGCTGGGAGATCATTCAGGATCTGGCACCGCTGCCGGGCGAACCCATCATCGACAAGCCCGGCAAGGGATCGTTCTGCGCCACCGACCTTGAATTGATGCTGCGGCTACGCGGTATCGAGAATATCGTGCTTACCGGGATAACCACCGACGTCTGCGTCCATACCACGATGCGCGAAGCCAACGACCGCGGCTTCGAATGCGTGCTGATCGAGGATTG
>CADEDX010000271.1:0-2323 GCA_902826195.1 uncultured Bradyrhizobium sp.
GTGCTGTGCGCAGACTTCCTGCGTTACATCGTAGAGCGCGCGGGCCACCGCCTCGTCCGGCGTTTTCAGCTTGCCCGCCGCATGCAGGCCGAAGAACGGCGTGCCTTCCTCGATCGTGAGCTGATAGAGCGACAGATGTTCGGCGGCTTCGGAAATCGCGAGCTTCAATTCGTCGGCCCACATCTGCGGCGTCTGGTCGGGGCGGGCGTAGATCAGGTCGAACGAGTAACGGTCGAACGCAGCGCGCGCGATCGCGACAGCGTCCAGCGCTTCGCGCGCGCTGTGCAGTCGTCCGAGCGCCTTCAGCGAGGCATCGTCGAGCGCCTGCACGCCAAGCGAGACGCGGTTGACGCCGGCTGATCGATAGCCACGAAACCTTGTTGCTTCCACGCTGGTCGGATTGGCCTCCAGGGTGACCTCGACGTTGCCGGCGACGCGCCAATGTTTGCCGATCGAATCCAGGATGGCGCCGACGGTGTGCGGCTGCATCAGCGACGGCGTTCCGCCGCCGAGGAAGATCGAGGTGACGGTTCGACCCGGCGCCCGCGCCGCCGTGGTTTCGATCTCGCGCGCGAACGCACGGATAAATCTTTCCTCGTCGATCGGCGCGTGGCGGACGTGGCTGTTGAAGTCGCAATACGGGCATTTCGACAGGCAGAACGGCCAGTGCACGTAGACGCCAAACGCTTCGTGCTTGCTGCTAGCCAAGGCAGATCTCCGCCAGTTTGACGAAGGCGCGCGCCCGGTGCGACAGGCCGAGCCCGAGCGGCGGCAGGCCGTGTTTTTCGATCGAGGTCATCTCGCCAAACGTCCTGTCGTGCCCGTCGGGCAGGAACGCCGGATCATAGCCGAAACCGGCGGTGCCGCGCGGCGGCCAGACCAGGGTTCCATCGGCGCGCGCTTCGACCTCTTCGACATGGCCGTCGGGCCAGGCCACACAAAGCGCCGAGACGAAATGCGCCTTACGCTTGTCCGCCACGGTCGCGCCGCGCTCCTGCAGCAGGCGCTCGATGCGCGTCATCGCCGCCATGAAGTCCTTGGTGTCGCCGGCCCATCGCGCCGAATAGATGCCGGGGGCGCCGTCCAGCGCATCGACCACGAGTCCGGAATCGTCGGCAAAGGCGGGAAGCTGTGCCGCATTCGCCGCGGCAATCGCCTTGATTGCCGCATTGGCGCGAAACGTCTGCCCGGTTTCCTCCGGCTCGTCGAGACCGAGTTCGCCCGCGGAAACCGCTTCGACGCCATGCGGCGCCAGCAACTCGCGCATCTCGGCGAGCTTGCCGGGATTGTGAGTCGCGATCACGAGGCGGCCGGTGATTTGTCGGTGCAGCGCCATGTCTATTTCTATTCTGTGATGGCCGGGCTTTGTCCCGGACATCCACGTCTCAAAGAAGGAAGTCGTGGATGCCCGGTCAAGCCCGGGCATGACGACCTGTTGTGAGTTACGCGACGGCCATCTTCTGCAAGTCCACCAGACGCGCGACACCCTTGCGCGCCAGTTCCATCAGCGCGAGGAACTCGTCCTGCGAGAACGGCGTCTTTTCGGCGGTGCCCTGCACCTCGATGATGCGGCCGTCGCCGGTCATGACGAAATTCGCGTCGGTCTCGGCCTCGGAATCCTCGGCATAGTCGAGGTCCAATACCGGCGTGCCATTGTATATGCCACAGGAGATCGCGGCGACATTGTCGCGCAGTACGTTGGTCTTGAGCATGTTGCGGTTCTTCATCCACGCGATGCAGTCCGCCAGCGCCACCCAGGCGCCGGTGATCGAAGCGGTCCGGGTGCCGCCATCGGCCTGGATTACGTCGCAATCGACCGTGATCTGGCGCTCGCCGAGCGCTTCGAGGTCGACGGCTGCGCGCAAGGAGCGGCCGATCAGCCGCTGGATCTCGACGGTGCGGCCGCCCTGCTTGCCGGCGGCGGCCTCGCGGCGGGTTCGCTCCAGTGTGGCGCGGGGCAGCATGCCGTATTCTGCTGTCACCCAGCCGCGGCCCTGGCCTTTCAGCCACGGCGGCAGCCGCTCTTCCAGCGTTGCGGTAACCAGCACATGGGTGTCGCCGAATTTGACCATGCAGGAACCTTCGGCATATTTGACCACGCCGCGTTCCAGCGACACGGGGCGCAACTGATCGGGCGCACGGCGGCTTGGCCGCATGGGGAAATCCTTTCGAAACCGGGCGAAAACTCGTTCGCGGTGCTTGTAGGAGGGGGCGTGCGCAGCGGCAAGGCCTTTTGGTTCCGGTTTCATGATGTTTTGACGACGTTTTTCCGCGTTAGCGCCATGGACAAAGGAGCGCTTGTCATCGTGCCGCCGGAACGACA
>CADEDX010000271.1:2333-8557 GCA_902826195.1 uncultured Bradyrhizobium sp.
CTCCGCATGCCGGGCTTGCCCAGCTCAACGAGCGGTCGCGCGACATCTTTCGTCAGATCGTCGAGAGCTATCTGGCGACCGGCGAACCCGTCGGCTCGCGCAACATCTCGCGCCTGATCGCGATGCCGCTGTCGCCGGCGTCGGTCCGCAACGTGATGTCGGACCTCGAAGCGCTCGGCCTGATCTACGCGCCGCATACTTCCGCTGGCCGCCTTCCTACCGAACTCGGCCTGCGCTTCTTCGTCGACGCGCTGATGCAGGTCGGTGATCTCACCGAACCCGAACGGGAATCGATCCAGAGCCAATTGGCCTCGGTCGGGCAGGCGCAATCGGTCGAAGCGGCGCTCGGCGAGGCGCTGACGCGGCTCTCCGGCCTCACGCGCGCCGCCGCCGTCGTGCTGACCGCCAAATCCAATTCACGGTTGAAGCATATCGAATTCGTTCGTCTTGAGCCGGAACGCGCGCTGGTGGTGCTGGTCGGCGAAGACGGCCAGGTCGAAAACCGCGTACTGACGTTGCCGCCCGGCGTTCCTTCTTCCGCGCTGACCGAAGCGTCCAACTTCCTCAATTCGCGGATTCGTGGCCGCACACTGGCCGAAGCTCGCCTCGAACTGGAAACCGCGCTGACGCAGAGCCGCGTCGAACTCGATCAGTTGACACAGAAGGTGATCGCGGCCGGCATCGCAAGCTGGTCGGGCGGCGAGACCGACGACCGGCAATTGATCGTGCGCGGCCACGCCAACCTGCTGGAAGACCTGCACGCGCTGGAGGATCTCGAACGCGTCAAATCGCTGTTCGACGACCTCGAGACCAAGCGCGGCGTGATTGATCCGCTGGGCCGCGCCGAGCGCGCCGAGGGCGTGCGGATTTTCATCGGGTCGGAGAACAAGCTGTTCTCGCTGTCCGGCTCCTCCACCATCATCGCCCCCTATAGCGACGCCGCCGGCCGCATTGTCGGCGTTCTCGGCGTGATCGGGCCGACCCGGCTGAATTATGCGCGGGTGATTCCGACCGTGGACTACGCCGCCCGGATCGTCAGCCGCATGCTGGGTGGCTGATTGGCCCTGAATCGACCTCAATCCGGGCTGGTTGTGCTTGATTTTCGGTCGTTAAAGCACGATATCCCCGGCAGCAAATCCCCATCGAACCAAATACGTTTTTTGAGAAGGCAGTCTTATGACCGATCCGAACCGGCCGAGTGACGACGCGGTGAAACCGGCTCCGACCGGCGAGCCCGTGGTCTCAAAACCCTACATCATGCCCGACGATCCCGAGGAGGGATCAAACGAGGCGCTGACCAAGGAGCTGGCCGAGGCGCGCGACAAGGTGCTGCGCACGCTGGCGGAAATGGAAAACCTGCGGCAGCGTACCCGCCGCGAGGTCGCCGATTCCAAGACCTACGGCATCACCGGCTTCGCCCGCGACATTCTCGACATCGCCGACAATCTGCAGCGCGCGCTCGACGGGATTCCGGCCGAGGCCAAGGAGACCGCCGATCCCGGCATCAAGGCCTTCATCGAAGGCGTTGAACTCACCGAACGCTCGCTGCTCAACTCGCTGGAGAAGAACGGCGTCAAGAAGTTCGATCCGTCGGGCGAGAAGTTCGATCCGAATTTCCAGCAGGCGATGTACGAAGTGCCCGATCCGTCCGTTCCGTCGGGGATGGTGGTTCAGGTCGTGCAGGCCGGCTTCATGATCGGCGAACGCGTGCTGCGCCCGGCGCTGGTAGGCGTCTCCAAAGGTGGGCCGAAGGCCGCGCCGGCGGCCGACGTCACGGGCTGAGTCGGGACGAACTGAATTTTGTTGATGCGATCGGCGATTGCTTCATCGCGTCCGGCCAATCGGTGCCGAAGCTGCAGCGATGGCAAGAGGGATGTTGTGGCGTGGTCTTTTCTATGAAAGCCACTCCACCGGGACACTCAAGGCCTGCGCAAGCTTCGCGATGGTCTCGGGGGTCCCGGCGCGGCGTCCGCTTTCGAGATCGGACAGATAGCCCTGACCGATACCTGTCTTGAAACTCAGATGTAGCTGTGTCTCTTCGCGCCAGATGCGGATGGCCTTCAATCGACTCTCACCTCGAAGAATCGCAGCACTAACCTCCGGGGGCAGCACGCCTTCGCCAGCAGCCTTTCGGGCATCGTAATTGGCGACGTCGTCGGCATCTTCCGCCTCGTGATCAGCGCGCTCAAGGAGCGCCTCATATTCGGCCCGGGACAGCACCACCAGCTCTTCTCCGCCGGGCGTCCGGATGATCTGTGGCCCACTCATTCGTCAGCTCCTCTTGTAAGTCGTCGTGGCCCGGCGGCCGATGTAGATGGCCAGGATCGTGGTAGCATCTTCATCGAAAATCACCCGGTAACTGCCAATGCGCAGGCGATAACCGTTGCGGCCCTGAATAGCCTTCACGTCGCCTTGCCCCGTCATGGCGTATCGGTGAAGCGCAGCTTGCACTTGCTCGCGAGCGTCCTGGGGAAATGCATCGATATCTTTAGCGGCGCTCGGCGTGAGGACGATCGTTTTCACGAGCGATAATATCGCTCGTTACAGGCCGTGCGTCAAGCGATAATATCGCTCAACTCGGGGCCTCGCAGAACCCGGAAGTAATGCCGACAAAAAACCGAGAGCAATTCGCTACGCCGCAATATCTTCCGACTTGATCCGCTTGACGCCGGCCTTGGTCATGTCGGCCCAGGCTTTTGCGAGCGAGCCCTGGGTGTCGATGCCGCGGCAGGCGTCCTCGATCACCCAGGTCTCGAAACCGGCCTTGCGGGCGTCGAGCGCGCTCCACGCCACGCAAAAATCGGTGGCGAGGCCGGCGAGGAAAACCTTTTTCACCTTGCGCGCCTTCAGGTAGGCGGCGAGCCCGGTCGTGGTCTTGCCATCGGCCTCGGTGAAGGCCGAATAGCTGTCGACGTTCTTGTTAAAGCCCTTGCGGATGACGAGGCCGGCATGTGGGATCGCGAGGTCTTTTGACAGCGACGCGCTGTCGGTGCCCTGCACGCAATGGTCGGGCCATAGCACCTGATTGCCGTAAGAGAGATCGACGGTCTCGAACGGCTTCTTGCCGGAGTGGGTGGAGGCGAACGAGACGTGGCCCGCGGTGTGCCAGTCCTGCGTCATCACCACATTGGCAAACCCTTTGGCGATGCGGTTGATGATGGGGACGACCTGCTCGCCGTCCTTCACCGCAAGGCTGCCGCCGGGAAGAAAACAGTTTTGCACGTCGATGACCAGCAGTGCGGAAGCGTCGTCGGGTTTGATCGGTGCGGCCATAAGTGCGGCCGGAGCGAGAGCCGCGACCGACGTCGCGCCGAAGCCTGTCAGAACCAGCCTGCGATTGAACATGGTTTGTCTCCCGGTTGTGAACGCCGACCGGGGAAAATGCTAGTTCCAGGCGTGCGCGAACGAAAGCGCGAAGTTTCGGCGCGGGTGCGATTTTTCGGTCAGGTTCGTGGATGAATGCCGTCGCGCACCGCGCGGAAGCGCGGAAAGGCCGTGGTCCAGTCGGTTCGCGGCGAAGAACCGATGATGCGCATCGAAGTCTGCGCGCCGAACCGCACCCACTGCACGATGGTCACCGGCGTATTGTCCTTACCGCTGGTGGCGTCGATCCGCGTCTCATAGCCGGGCTGGCCGTCGATGCGAACCGGCTCGGACATCGTGATCCGGCCGTCGCGCACGCCGGGAATGGTGGTCGCGATCTGCTGGGCGAAGCGGCCGCGATCGTCGGGCGAGGCCGCGGTCGACCCGATCATGCCGATGATCATGAAGGGGGCCACCTCAAAGCCGGTCTTTTCGTCGGCATCGGAAATGATAATGGCGGCGCCCGGCGCCAGGGTGCGGATGTTCTTGAAGCTCGAGAGCTCGCTGACCTTGAACGGCAGCAGCCCGAGCTGTTCCTCGACCGGGACTTCATTGCGGATCACGGCGGTGGCGAACATCTGGCGCACGGCGTCGTCGGTGTAGATCCTGGAGGCATTCTCCGGCACCTGAACGGCGACGTAGCCGGAGAAGGTGGGGCCGGGCAGGATCATCGAATAGCGGCGGACGCTGGGGGCACCGTCTTTGTTCGTTTCCTTGGCAGTTTCGACGGTGTAGTAGGCCAGCCCCGCCGGAGTCTCGATGCTCTCCGGCTTGATGCCGCCGATGCCGCCCGGTACGGCCTTGAAGGCATTGGCGACCTCGCCATAGGCCTCCGCCGGCAGGTCGGCGATCAGGACCTTGACCCCCTGATCCTCGGTCTCGAAGCCGATGAACCCCTTCGCCTTGTTGAGGCCGACCAACGGCGTCATGCCAACCCTGGCGCCCGGCGGAAAGACAGGATCGGCGGCGAACGCGGAAGAGAAGGCGCTGGAAGTGACGGCCGCGATCAGGGCAACCGCTGCGAGGTATCGAGTAAGCTTCATGAAGGATCTACCGGGTTTGCATGAGGGCCGTTCGACGAGGCCTGTGATGCAGCTTGCGAATCTCTGGTTCTAGTCTTGCAGCGTTCGGACACGAAGGGTCGCCCCGGTCCGCCCGCTTTTAGCGGTTTTGCTGTCCCTGCAACAGGGCAGGCTGGGCCTCCGTTCCACCGTCGTGTTCCGATATCTCGGCTATTTCGCGGGATTCTGCCCGCGATCACCGCGTTTTTTGAGGCGCCTGCAGCGGCCAAATACCACGTCCCGGGCCGGGAGCGGCCAACCTTCGCGGGGCGAAGAGCGGCCTGCAATGAAAGGCTTTGCCGATTTGTTAACGCGGCCCTGCGGCCGGCCCGGCCCTGCCGGCTGACACAATCTTTCAAACGTCAGCCTTTTCAGGCCCTAAGCTTGCGTTCGGTCCTTGCGGGGCGGACCCCCCCTCCTATATGAGGCTCACCGTCGCAATATCGCGAGTAATTGATCGTTGGGGGTTCGGTTAGGTGCGCCGTTCAGGGCCCAGCCAACCTGCCGCAAAAAGAAGGATATGAGGACCATGGGAAAGGTCATTGGGATCGATCTCGGCACCACGAATTCGTGCGTCGCCGTAATGGATGGCAAGACTGCCAAAGTCATCGAGAACGCCGAAGGCATGCGCACCACGCCGTCGATCGTGGCCGTCACCGATGACGGTGAGCGCCTCGTCGGCCAGCCCGCCAAGCGTCAGGCGGTGACCAATCCCGAGCGTACGTTCTTCGCGGTGAAGCGCCTGATCGGCCGCCGCTACGACGACCCGATGGTCGAGAAGGACAAGAAGCTCGTCCCCTACAAGATCGTCAAGGCATCGAACGGCGACGCCTGGGTCGAAGCCGACGGCAAGACCTATTCGCCCTCGCAGGTCTCCGCTTTCATCCTGCAGAAGATGAAAGAGACCGCGGAAGCGCATCTCGGCCAGAAGGTCGATCAGGCCGTCATCACGGTCCCGGCCTACTTCAACGACGCCCAGCGCCAGGCCACCAAGGACGCCGGCAAGATCGCCGGTCTCGAAGTGCTGCGCATCATCAACGAGCCGACGGCGGCTGCTCTCGCCTACGGCCTCGATAAGACCAAGGCCGGCACGATCGCGGTCTATGACCTCGGCGGCGGCACCTTCGACGTATCCATTCTCGAGATCGGCGACGGCGTGTTCGAGGTGAAGTCCACCAACGGCGATACCTTCCTTGGCGGTGAAGATTTCGACATGCGCCTCGTCAGCTATCTGGCCGATGAGTTCCAGAAGGAGCAGGGCATCAACCTGCGCAACGACAAGCTCGCTTTGCAGCGCCTGAAGGAAGCCGCCGAAAAGGCCAAGATCGAGCTGTCCTCGACCACGCAGACCGAAATCAACCTGCCCTTCATCACGGCGGACCAGACCGGTCCGAAGCATCTGACGATGAAGCTGACGCGCGCCAAGTTCGAAGCGCTGGTCGACGACCTCGTCCAGAAGACCGTCGAACCGTGCCGCAAGGCGCTGAAGGACGCAGGCCTGACCGCGGCCGAGATCGGTGAAGTGGTACTGGTCGGCGGCATGTCGCGCATGCCGAAGGTCCAGGAAATCGTGAAGCAGTTGTTCGGCAAGGAGCCGCACAAGGGCGTCAACCCGGATGAAGTCGTCGCCATCGGCGCCGCGATCCAGGCCGGCGTGCTGCAGGGCGACGTCAAGGACGTGCTGCTGCTCGACGTGACCCCGCTGTCGCTGGGCATCGAGACGCTGGGCGGCGTGTTCACCCGCATCATCGACCGCAACACCACGATCCCGACCAAGAAGAGCCAGGTGTTCTCGACCGC
>CADEDX010000272.1 GCA_902826195.1 uncultured Bradyrhizobium sp.
ACTGGAAAAGGCGCGGCAGCGCAGCGAGATACCGGTTGCCGCCACGGATCAGGACAACGCGAAGCTCGCCGAGAACCTCGCGGGTTCGCTGATCGCCATCTCATTGGCGCAGATGCAGACCGAAATTCCGAGGCTCATGCTCCTGAGCATCGACGGGGTGCCGCCGACGCTGGAAAATCTCGAAAGCGGGAAATATCCCTACGGCAAGAATCTGCATCTCATCGTTCCATCCAAAGCCAAACCCGCGCTGGACCGCTTCATCGCCTTTGTGCGATCGCCCGAAGGGAGCGATGTCCTGCGCGCAAATGGAAGCCTGCCGGTGCAGCCGTGATCGCCGCGCAGGAAAAACTATTCAGCAATCGGCTGCCGCTACGCAGGATGGTGCAATCGAGCGCGGCGATCGTGGCGTTGGTGGTTGCCCTGATGCTGCCGCTCGGGTACGCGCTCGTTGCCTATGAGTACGAAGCGCGCGATGCTCAACTGAAGGCGCAGCTCAGCGCCAGGCAGGTCGCGCGCTACATCTTCCAGCATCCGGGGCTCTGGGAATACACGACGGATCGCCTCAGCGAGACGATCGGATCGCGTGAAGGCGATTTGATGCGCGACCTTCAGCAGCGAATTCTCAAGCGGGACGGCACGGTCGTCGCAGCGCACGGCACGGCATTCGGCCGGTTCACGATGGTGCGGCGTGTCCCCATCGTCGTCGGGGACGTCACGGTGGGCGAACTCGAACTGGAAACCTCGCTTGATCCAATGTTGCAGCGCGTGGGCATCGCTGGGCTGATCGGTTGCTGTCTTGGATTGCTGGCCTATTTTGCCTTCCGAAGACTGCCGCTATTTGCGCTGGACAACGCGCTCGGCGAACTCCAGCGGCTTCAGGGTAACATTGTCGCGAAGAATGAGGAACTGACGTCCCAGAACGACAGGCTGGTCGAGCAGGACCGCATGCTCAGGCAGCGCTCCGAACAACTCGCCATCGCGCAGTCAATCGGCAAGATCGGTGACTGGAGCTATCGGCTTGGCGACGAGGACGTGTGGTGGTCGGCCGAGATATTTCGGCTTCTTGGCTACGATCCCGCAAGCTTTCACACCAGCCGCAGCGCCGTAATGGGGGTCTATGCCGACGACGGCGCGCAACGCGTGATCGAATCGCAGTCGGAGGTGATGCGCACCGGGTCGGCCAAGAGCGTCGACGTCCGGGTCAGGCGTGGTGATGGCACGATATGCGACGTTGTCGTGACCAGCCAGGCGATGACCGACGGCGAGGGGCGTGCCGTCGGCTTTCAAGGTACCATCCAAGACATTACCCAGCGCAAACGCGCCGAGGAACAACTCGAGAAGCTGGCCTATTTCGATCCGCTGACTGGGCTTGCAAACCGCGCGCTGTTCCAGAGCGAGCTAAACAATACCTTGACCCGTTGCGGCCGAACAGGAGCCCCGGCTGCGCTCTTGCTGCTCGATCTCGACAGGTTCAAGGAGGTCAACGACTCACTCGGCCACGCCGCAGGCGATGAATTGCTGGTCAAAGTGGCGCGGCTGATTAAGCGCGTCGTCGATGCCCGCCATTTTCTGTCCCGCCTGGGCGGGGACGAGTTCGCGGTGATCGTGGCGGAATATCGGGATCTCGGCGAGATCGAGGAGCTTGCGGGTGCCGTAACCGTGGCGCTCGCAGGCACGATCCAGCTCGACCGCGGCGAAGCCAACATCGGCACCAGCATAGGCATCGCACTGATACCGAAAGATGGCTCAAATCTGGGCGACCTGCAGCGAAACGCGGATCTCGCGCTGTATCGCGCCAAGGCGGACGGGCGCGGGCGGTTCTGCTTCTTCGAGGCCGGCATGAGCGAAACTGTGCAGCACAAGATCGCGCTCGCCCGTGACCTACGTCATGCCGTTGACGGCAATTTCGGGCTTGCCGTGCATTATCAGCCCCAGGTCGATCTTGCCCTCAATCGCGTAACCGGCTTCGAGGCCTTGATGCGATGGACGCATCCGAAGTTCGGTAATGTCCCGCCGGCCGAATTCATTCCGATCGCCGAGAGTTCGCATCTGATTTGCGATCTAGGCCTGTGGATCATGCGGGAGGCCGCGCTGCAGGCGAAGGCCTGGCTGGATGCCGGAGAGCCCGCGCGCGAGATGGCTGTCAACGTTTCGGCCGCTCAGATCTGGAACACCGATTTTACCGCCGACGTGGCGCGCGTGCTGAAGGAAACTGGCCTGCCGCCGCATATGCTGTGCCTGGAACTGACCGAAAGCCTGCTGGCCGATCATACGGAAGCGCGCTTCCGTGGCGTGCTGATAGCGCTGAAGCAGCTCGGCGTTACGCTCGCACTTGACGATTTCGGCACCGACTACTCCTCGCTCGGCTATCTTACCCAGCTGCCGTTCGACAAGCTGAAGATCGACAGGCTCTTCGTCAATGGAATCACCGAGGCGGCGCGCGCCCGCAAGCTGCTTGAAGGCATCATTGCGCTCGGCCGAGGTCTCGGAATGACGATCGTCGCCGAAGGCGCGGAGACACCCTCAGAGGTCGATATTCTGCGGGGATTCGGCTGCGATTTCGTCCAGGGCTTCGTATTTGCCCGTCCGGCGCTGGCGCATCAATCGTTGGCTTTCGCGCAGTCTTTCAAGCAGGATGGGCCGGCGCACACCGACGTTTCCGGGAGATCACGGGCGACCGTTGCCCTCGGGCCAGAAAAGACCGCTGTAGCCTGACCTCGCTGCGGTCTCCGGCGTGCGGGTCCCGTCAGAGCGAGTTTCGTGATGGCCGACACGGCGTTAAGACCGACCAAACGATCAATTCCCGGCCGCATTCATTACTGAGACGATCGGCCAATGGCCGACGGCTTCCCCGCGCTGCGTCTGGGCGCGGTTATCGCCACCAGTATCCATGGGCCTGCGCAGCTCCAGGTCGGCGGCCCGCTCTACAATCGGATTACGCTCGCAACGACCTCATTGTCGACATCCTGCCCGCCTGCGGAATACGTCATCGAGACCCATCTCGAGGCAACGCTGGTGCTGCACGACCCGACGCAGCTTGCGGCGCGTCGCGACAGGATCGTGCAGCTCAAGAAGCAATATGACGAGCGGCGCGACTTCTGGATCAAGTACGATCTCGATCCAGCGCTGGCGCTGCCGTCGGCAAGCGCTACGCAAGTTTCGTTCTCGGGACCGTGTTTATCCGTATTCCGTGGCATACCGGATAAACGCAATTTTAAACTAAATCGTAGCAATTTCGTTCGCCGGGATTTTTTCCCCGGCGCGGAGAGTATTGCCATGACGCTGCGGCTGACGATTTCGCGCGCGATATTTGTTTTTGGATTGGTCACCGCATTGGGTCTTGGTGCCGTCATTGCCACCAGCGCCTATGGGCTGTCGCAGCTCAAGGTCGGCGGTCCGCTCTATGACCGGATCAAGCTCGGCAACGATCTCATTGCCGACATCCTGCCGCCGCCGGAATACGTCATCGAGGCCTATCTCGAGGCAACGCTGGTGCTGCACGACCCGGCGCAGCTTGCGGCGCATCGCGACAGGATCGTGCAGCTCAAGAAGGAATATGACGAGCGGCGCGACTTCTGGATCAAGTCCGATCTCGATCCGGTGCTGAAGACCAAGCTGGTGGAGAAATCCGACGGCGAGGTGCGCCGCTTCTGGACCGCGATTCAGGACGGCCTGCTGACCGCGCTCGCCAAGGCCGACAGCGCCGCGGCCGCCAAATTCTACGCTGAAATCAGCGCGCGCTACGCAGCCCACCGCGCCATCATCGACGACATTGTCAAGCAGGCCAACGACCAGAACGCGGCGACGGAAGTCGCGGCGACAGAACGTGTCAGCACATTTACCTGGCTCTTGTGGGGCGTCTCGGCCGTGGTTTTTCTCATCATCGGCGCCGGCATTTTCGGCGTGGCATTCGGTGTGATTCGCCCGATCGCGCAAATGACCTCCGTGATGAAGGGGCTTGCCGGTGGCGACCTCAATGTATCGGTCCCGGCGCTCAGCCGCGGCGACGAAGTAGGCGCCATGGCGCGCGCGGTCCAGGTCTTCAAGGACAACGCGCAGCGCGTCCAGTCGATGGAGCACGAGCAGGCCGGCCTGAAGCTGAAGGCGGAAGGCGACCGCAAGGCCGCGATGCAGCAGATGGCCGACGGCTTCGATTCCGCGATCGGGAAGATCATCCACACGGTGTCGACCGCGTCCTCCGAACTCGAATTGTCGGCAGGAAAACTGACCAAGACCGCCGAAGTCACCCAGATACTGTCGGCCAACGTCGCCACCGCGTCGGAGCAATCCTCCGCCAACGCGCAGTCCGCTGCCGCCGCCGCGGAACAGATGGCTTCCTCCGTGTCGGAGATCAGCCGCCAGGTGCAGGCCTCGCACAAGATCTCGCGCGAGGCGGTGACCCAGGTCGAGCAGACCAACGCCCGGATCGCCGACCTCGCCCAGTCCGCCAGCCGGATCGGCGAAGTCGTCCGGATGATCAGCGCAGTCGCCGAGCAGACCAATCTATTGGCGCTCAACGCCACCATCGAAGCGGCGCGCGCGGGCGAAGCGGGACGGGGATTTGCCGTCGTCGCCTCCGAGGTCAAGGCGCTCGCCGCTCAGACCGCGAAAGCGACCGAGGAAATCTCAGAGCAGATCGGCCAGATGCAGTCGGCGACCGATCAGTCGGTGTCGGCTATCGCCGAAATCGGCGGCACGATCGGCCGCATTGCGGAAATTTCGCAGACCATCGCCGCCGCCGTGGAAGAGCAGGGCGCCACGACGCAGGAAATCTCGCGCAACGTGCAGCAGGCAGCGCAGGGCGCCACCCTGGTCGCCGGCAGTATCACTGACGTCAACCGCGGCGCGAGCGACACGGGGACGGCAACGGCCCATGTGCACGAGCTGGCCCGCTCGCTGCTCGGACAGAGCAACCATCTCAAGGGCGAGGTGGAGAAATTCCTCTCGACCGTTCGCGCGGCGTAAACGCGCAACCGGAAACAAAAAATACGCGGGCCACATCCCGTCGAGGATATGCCCGCGCATTTTGAACTCACGTTGCGGCCTCAATCGGCCGTCATCTCAACCGCGACAGACTTCGTCTGCGTCGGCTGTGGTCTGCGCCGCGTCAGTGAACGCTGACGGCCTGGAGCTCGTTGCTCCATGCGTTGGCGATAGCGGCTTCCCGGCTGTCGGTCAGCATGATCGGGGTGCCGTCGGCGGCATGCAGCGCGAAAAGTTTCAATCCCGGCGCAATTTTTGGCGCCTGCGGAAACAGCCCCGGAACGTCCTCGGAACGGACTTGTTTCACGTAGGCGATATGACCCTCGCCAAGATGGGCCAGCGCCTCGACGGAAACCGTTTCTGGTTCGAACGTAACACTCACGTCACTCATGGTCTCGACTCCTTCTGGGTCTAAGCGGTCGAGTCCGCTACTTGTTCCCATTATTCGTGTTCATTGATAGCTATTGTCTTAACGACCCTTTCAGGCTCCGGCCTGGCGAGGTCGATCGACAACAGCCCGTTCTTCAGATCCGCGCCCAGCACGTGCATCCCCTCCGCCAGCACGAAGGTGCGCTGGAAGTGGCGCGCGGCGATGCCGCGATGGATGTATTGCCGGGCCTTGTCGTCCTGCTGGCGGCCCCGGATCACGAGCTGGTTTTCCTCAATGGTCACATCGAGTTGGTCGCGGGTAAATCCCGCCACCGCCAGCGTGATGCGCAGGCGTTCGGGCTGCCCGTTGGCACGGTCGCACCGCTCGATGTTGTAGGGAGGATAGCCGTCGGCGCCTTTGACGACGCGATCGAGCGCACGCTCGATTTCGTCGAACCCAAGCAGGAACGGACTGGACAACGAAGGAACACGAGACATTACAAAGTCCTCTCGAAGCGACTTTGAGGGGCCCTTGCGGCGCCCCATTCAACCGGCCGGCCGACTTGCCGTCCGGTCACGAGGGAATATGGGGGTGATTTGGGAGGGTTCAAGCACCTCTGAAAGCTGCGTAAATCGGCCGCGGATGGTTACCAAACCGTCATTTGGCGGGGTTTAGCCGCCCACCCGCTTCCGCCCGTCGGCGGTAAACAGATGCAGCTTGTCGGGAGCCGCCGCCGCCCTGATTCGCTCCCCGATGGCGGGACCGACGGCACCCGGAATCCGCACGATGATCTCGCCTGGCGGCAGTTCGCCCGGGGTGGCGGCGACGCCCTGCGCCTCCTGCTGCCGGGAGCCGTAAACGAAGGTTTCGGCGCCGACGCGCTCGATCGCTTCCACGGTGAGGCCGAGCGCCACACTACCGGCGACCGTTTCGTTGGTGATGACAAAATCCTCGGGCCGGATTCCCAGAATGCCGGCCTCGTTAAGTCTGTCATCGCCGGTCAGTTGCAACCTCAATTCATCCGAGCGCAGCGGCATCAGGTTCATCGGCGGCGCGCCGATGAAGGAGGCGACGAAGGTGGTCGCAGGCTTCTGGTAGATATCGAGGGGATTGCCGATCTGCTCGACCTGGCCGCCGTTCATGACCACGAGAATATCGGCTAGCGTCATCGCCTCGAGTTGGTCGTGGGTGACGTAGATCGATGTCGTCGACAGCCGGCGCTGCAGTTTGCGGATTTCGACCCGCATCGCGATGCGCAATTTGGCGTCGAGGTTCGACAGCGGTTCGTCGAACAGAAACACTTTTGGCTGCCGCACGATCGCGCGGCCCATCGCCACGCGCTGGCGCTGGCCGCCGGACAATTGCCGCGGCTTGCGCTCCAGCATCGCGCCGAGTTCGAGGATGCGCGCGGCTTCCTCGACGCGGGTCTTGATCTCGCCCTCCGCCATGCCGCGGTTGCGCAGGCCGTAGGCCATGTTGTTGTAGACGGTCATGTGCGGGTAGAGCGCGTAGTTCTGGAACACCATCGCGATGTCGCGGTCGGCCGGCTCGATCTGGTTGACGACGCGCCCGCCGATATCGATCTCACCGCCGGTGATGGTCTCCAGCCCGGCGACCATGCGCAGCAGCGTGGACTTGCCGCAGCCGGAGGGGCCGACCAGCACGCAGAACTGGCCGTCGCCGACATCGAAATCGATACCCTTGATGGCTTCAAAGCCGCCGGGATAGGTTTTTCTGACGTTGCGCAGCGTAACGTTGGCCATGACTACTCTACTTCTCCGTCTCGACCAGGCCGCGCACGAACAGCCGCTGCATGAACACGACGACCGCGACCGGCGGCAGCATCGCCAGAATGGCGGTGGCCATCGCGAGCTGCCATTCGGCAAGTTCGTCGGTCGTGTACAGCATCTTCTTGATGCCGGTGACGATGGTCTGCATCGAATCCTGCGTGGTGATCAGCAGCGGCCACAGATACTGGTTCCAGCCATAGATGAACTGGATCACGAACAAAGCTGCGATCGTCGTCACCGACAGCGGCAGCAGCGTGTCCCAGAAGAAGCGGAACGGACCCGCGCCGTCGATCCGCGACGCCTCCAGCAGTTCTTCGGGAATCGTCATGAAGAACTGCCGAAACAAGAGCGTGCCCGTCGCGGACGCGATCAGCGGTAGGATCAGCCCGGCATAGGTGTCGAGCATCTTGAGGTCGGCGATCACCTTGTAGGTCGGATAGATGCGCACCTCGACCGGCAGCATGAGCGTGATGAAGATGATCCAGAACGCGGTCTTGCGGAATGGGAACCGGAAATACACCACCGCGTAGGCCGACAGGATCGAGATGAAGATCTTGCCGATCGCGATGCCGATCGCCGAGATGAACGAATTCAGCAGCATCTGGCCGACCGGTTCGCGGATGGCGCGCGAGCCGCCGACGAAGATGGCGCGATAGTAGTTGTCCAGCGCATGGCCGCCGGGTGTCAGCGGCATGTGGCCGCCGACCACGGTGGCGGCGTCATGGGTGGAGGCGATCAGCGCCAGATAGACCGGAAACGCGACGATGAAGACGCCGAACGTCAGGATGGCGTAGGCGATGATGTCGCTCCACGGGCGGTGCTCGACCATCAGTACTGCACCTTGCGTTCGACATATTTGAACTGGACCGCGGTCAGCGCGATCACGATCACCATCAGCACCACCGATTGCGCCGCCGAGCCGCCGAGATCGCCGCCGAGCCGGCCGTCGGCGAACACCTTGTACACCATCGTGGTGGTGGCGCCCGCCGGGCCGCCGCCGGTCACCGCGTCGATGATGCCGAACGTATCGAAGAACACGTAGACGACGTTGACGACCAGCAGGAAGAACGTGGTCGGCGACAGCAACGGGAAGGTGATGGTCCAGAATCGCCGCATCGGTCCCGCGCCGTCGATCGCGCTGGCTTCCAGCACGCTCTTGGGGATCGATTGCAGGCCGGCGAGAAAGAACAGGAAGTTATACGATATCTGCTTCCACACTGCGGCCATCACCACGAGCGCCATGGCGTGGTTGCCGTTCAGCAGCGGGTTCCAGTCGAAATTCATCCAGCGCAGCGGCCGGGCCAGCGTCCCGAGCGTCGGATGAAACATGAAGATCCACAGCACGCCGGCGACCGCGGGCGCCACCGCGTAGGGCCAGATCATCAGCGTCTTGTAGGCGCC
>CADEDX010000273.1 GCA_902826195.1 uncultured Bradyrhizobium sp.
TCACCGGAGCGGGGCAGTGCTCGGCGTCCTCCGGGATATCATCCGGGAACGCACCGAGCCTTGCGATCATTTTTTCGGCATGAGGTCCGTCGTCCACGGCTTCGGTCAATTCGAAGAACAACGTCTTGTACGATACAAAGATGACGCCGGCGGCTTTCAACCGCTCCACGGCGGCGTCGGTGCGGCTAGCGGACGAAAACAGCAATTCCTCGACGGCGAAGACATCGAACCCAAGATCGAGCAGGCCAAGGCACGACTGCAGGACGCACACATCGGTTTCACAGCCCGCGACAACGATCTGCTTCCTGTTCAGGCGCTGGAGGTAGCTGCGAATCGGCTTCTCCTTCGTCAGATCGAAGAAGCTCTTTTCGAATGACTTTGCGGCGCTGCCGAGCGTCGCCGTGACAGCCGCCGGCACCGCGCCCTTTCGGTCCGCCGGGCGCTCAAGCGTGACGATCGTCGGAATCCGCGTATAAGCGGGCAGGCGCGCGAAGCTCGCCATGTTCCTGCCCAGCCGCGCGCGGCTACGCGGCTCGAGTTGCGCCAAAAAGTAATCCTGATAGTCGATGATCGCGCCACAACACTGATCGGTGAGGATGCGCTTGGTGCCTGCCATGGCGCGAGGATAGTTCATTCGCCGCTATTCCACCAGTGAACGGCGAACCAGGGCTCGTACCGGGAATCACAATCGGGTTTGCGGCCATCCTTCGAGACGGCCGCTGCGCGGCCTCCTTGGGATGAGGTCCAACTTGTTGAACCGCCACAACCTCATGCTGAGGAGCGAGCGACGCGAGCGTCTCGAAGCATGGACAGCAAGCGGCTCACATATATCCCATAGCAGCTACTAGTTCGGAAACTCGACCATCGCCTCGCCAGTTGCAACCTTGTCGCCGGCCTGGTTCTTCACCATCACATCGATCAGCACCCAGCGCGAATTCTGCGTCACCTGCTTCGACTTGATGATTCCGGTCGGCTGGATGACGTCGCCCGGCTTCACCGGCTTGACCCACCGTGTTTCCAGCCGGCGATGGATCGCGCCTGCCGGATAGGCCCAGTCGGTCAGCATGCGGGAGATCAGCCCAAAATTGTTCATCCCGTGCATGATGATGCCGCCAAAATTGGTCTTGCCGAAATTGCCCTTCATGTAGTCGTCGTCAAGATGCAGCGGGTTGTAGTCGAGCGAGGCATCGCAGAACAGGCGGATGGATTCGCGGCTGACCGCGAAGCTCGGGCCGTCGATGACGTCGCCGGTGGTGAGGATTTCAAACGTCGTGGTCATGGCGCTCCCCTATACCGGCCGGATCGTCCAGCCGCGGCCGGAGCAGATCACTTCGCCGCGCTGGTTGAAGAAGACGTTGTCGTGCACCACGAACAGCCGCTCGCGCTTGATGAACTTGTCGAGCGCGCGGGCCTGCAAGGTGATGACGTCGTTGGGCCTTGCCGGGATATTGTAGCTCCAGGACTGCCCGGCATTGACGGTGCCCGGCGAACGCATCCAGTCGTCCGCCGGCGTGCAGGAGAACATCAAGAGGATATGGATCGAGGGCGGCGCGATCAGCCCGCCATAGCGGGTGGTTTTCGCATACGCCTCATCGAAATAGATCGGATGATCCTCGCCGACCGATTTGCAGTACAGCTCGATCGCTTCTCTGGTCAGCGTGTAGGGAATGGTCTTGCGCGGCTCGCCGGGAACGATGTCGTCCCAGACTTTTCTCACATTGGCGTCCTTCCAGAAATCGGTCTCGAAGGGCTCCGCGCCTTCCGACGAAACTTTGGCCATGCCACGCTCCCTTGTTCTTTTTCTTCTGCCGCCTTGCGGAATTTGTTATATAGTATAATCAATTTTCCAGACCCAAAAATCAAGCCGGCGGAAACCCCCATGCCCAAGCTCAAGCTGCCCGATATCGAAAAAGTAGTCGCGATCGACATCCACACCCACGCGGAAGAGCCCTGCGGCATGCATGGCGACGATGGCTACGACGATTTCCAGGCACAGATGGCGGACTATTTCAAGTCGCCGCACAAACATCCGCCGACCGTGCCGGAGACCGCGGCCTACTACCGCTCGAAAAACATCGCAGCCGTGATCTTCCCGGTTGATGCCGAACGCGAGACCGGTTTCCGCCGCTACAACAATTACGAAATGCTGGAGGTCGCATCCGACCATCTCGACGTCCTGATTCCGTTCGTCTCGATCGACCCGCACAAAGGCAAGCTCGGCGTGCGCGAGGCGCGCAAGCTGATCGACGAATACGGCGTCCGCGGCTTCAAATTCCATCCGACCATGCAGGGTTTTTACGCCAACGACCGCATGGCCTATCCGCTCTATGAAGCGATCAACGAGGGCGGCGCGATCGCGCTGTTCCACACCGGGCAGACCGGCGTCGGAAGCGGCATGCCCGGCGGCATGGGCATGCGCTTGAAATATTCCAACCCGATGTACATGGACGACGTGGCGGCGGATTTCCCTGATCTCAAGATCATCCTCGCCCATCCCTCCTTCCCCTGGCAGGAAGAGGCGCTGTCGGTCGCGACCCACAAGCCGAACGTCTACATCGACCTCTCCGGCTGGTCGCCGAAATATTTCCCGCCGATTCTGGTGCGCTACATCAATTCGATTCTGCAGGACAAGATGCTGTTCGGCTCGGACTGGCCGGTGATCACGCCGGACCGCTGGCTGGCGGATTTTGCCAAGCTCGATATTCGGGAAGAGATAAGGCCGAAAGTGTTGAAAGCGAACGCGCGGAAGATTTTGGGGATCTAGGCGGGTACTCGACGCCGTAGCGCATCGAGGGCTTCGAGCGTTCGAAGCCCTCGTGCTCAGACCATCAGGGCCTCAAATCTGTGCAAGGCCTCCATCGACGAAAACCTCGCTCCCGGTCATGAAGCTGCTGTCCGACGACGCCAGGAACGCGGCCACCGCGCCCGTCTCGGTCGGATCTCCCACGCGCCCGAGCGGCGTCATACTTCCGAGCGCGTTGAACGCTTCCTCGCCGACGACCTCCAGCGCCAGCTCCGTCTTGGTCGGTCCCGGAGACAGCACATTGACGCGGATGCCGGTGCCGCGCAGGTCCTGCGCCCAGCTGCGCGCCAGATTGCGGATCGCAGCCTTGGTCGCGCTGTAGATGCTGAATTGCGGCGTCCCCATCACCCCCGTGCTCGAGCCGGTCAGGATGATCGACGATCCCTGCGTCATCAGCGGCAGGGCTTTCTGCACCGTGAACACCAGCCCTTTCACGTTCACATCGAAGATGTGGTCGTAGTGCTCTGGTGTGATCTCGCCGAGCGGCGCAAACAGTCCGGTCCCGGCGTTGGCGAACAGGATATCGAGCCTGCCTCGTTCGGCTTTGACCGCCGCGTATAATCGGTCGAGTTCGGACATATCCGTCACCGAGCCCCTGACGGCGCGCGCCGAGGAACCCAGCTTGGCCACGGCGGCGTCAAGCGCCTCCTGCCTCCGTCCGAAGATGTAGACGAACGCCCCTTCGTCGATGAACCGCTTGGCGGCGCCAAGTCCGATACCGGTTCCACCGCCCGTCACCACCGCCGTCTTGCCTTGCAGTCTGCTCATGATGTGCTCCTTCATTGAGGTTGCACTGAGCTGGCGGCCTACCCACCTATCGACAAGTATGCACCTTTTGGTAAGTACCCAAAGAATGTCGCTAGATCATTCAGACCCTACCTCCCCACCGGCGCAGACTTCACTGCCTGTCCAGAAGTGCACGCCGAATTTGCCCGGCTTCACCTGCGGCCTCGACGCGACCTTGCGGGTCGTCGCCGGCAAGTGGAAGCCGCTGATCCTGTACTTCTTGGCGCAAGACGGTCCGACCCGCTACGGCGAACTGCGGCGGGCCATACGCGACGTCAGCGACAAAGTGCTGATCCAGCAACTCAAGGAGTTGGAGGCCGATGGTCTCGTGAAGCGGACCGACTACAAGGAGGTGCCGCCGCGGGTGGACTATGGCCTCACCCCGTTGGGCCGCAGCCTGGCCGAAGCCCTGGTGCCGCTCTGTTCGTGGGGCACCGAGCATATGGCGGAAGTCAGCCGGGTGTTCGCCAAGCGGGCCACCTGGAATAAAAGAAGCCGGTAGGCTGAAGGGGAAAAGGACAATGAGCGTCAAGGCCGTTGTATTCGACGCCTATGGCACATTGTACGACGTCCAGTCGGTGGCCGACGTCACCGAGGACGCGTTTCCCGGCTATGGCGGGATCATCACGCAAGTCTGGCGTATCAAGCAGCTCGAATACACCTGGTTGCGCTCGCTGATGCAGCGCTATGAGGATTTTGAGCGAATAACGCGCGACGCGCTGGCCTACACGCTCGGTAGCCTCGGGCTGGAATATGACGACGACAGCTTCGCGCGCATCATCGACAAATATCTGCATCTCGATCTCTATCCGGATGCGCTCGCCGCGCTGTCGGCGTTGAAGGATCGCAAGCTCGCAATTCTTTCCAACGGAAGCCCCGGCATGCTGGATGCGCTGGTGCGCAACAGCGGGCTGGACCGGTTGCTCGATGCGGTCATCAGCGTCGACGCGAAGAAGACGTTCAAGCCGAGCCCCCAATCGTACATGCTGATCGAGGAAATCCTGCATGTGCCGCCTGCGGAGGTGCTGTTCATCTCGTCCAATCCCTGGGACGCCTGTGGCGCCAAGGCGTTCGGGCTGAACGTCGCGTGGATCGAGCGGGTGACGCCGGAAAAGATGGCGCTGGCCTGCCTCGAAAGCGAGACGCTGCCGCCATTGACGATGTTTTGGGCATTGCGTACCCAGATGGATGAACTCGGCGTGGTGCCCGATCACCGCATCCACGGCCTCGCCGAACTGCCCGCTTTGGTATCCGCGATAAGGTCCTGAAATGAGTCTCGAGTCCGTCCGCGCCTTCTTCGCCGAGAAGGCACCCGATGTTGCCGTGATGGAATCCGACATGAGTTCCGCCACCGTCGCGTTGGCCGCCGAAGCCTATGGCGTCGAGCCGGCGCGGATCGCCAAGACATTGTCCCTGCGCGTCGGCGATCGCGTGGTGCTGATCGTGGCGGCCGGCACGTCGCGGATGGACAACAAGAAGGTGAAGGCGCTGTTTGGCGTCAAGCCGAAGATGCTGGGCCTCGACGAAGTCGCCGAGATCACCGGGCATGATGTCGGCGGCGTCTGTCCGTTCGGATTGAAAACGCCGCTGCCGGTCTATTGCGATGTCTCGCTGAAGGCGTTCGATATCGTGGTGCCGGCCGCGGGCTCGACCCATAGCGCGGTCAAGATCACGCCAATGCGCATGGCCGAACTGACGTCGGCCGAGTGGGTCGACGTCTGCGAACTCAGGCCCGCGCCGGAAGCGCCGGCCTATTCGTCTTCCTCGTAAGGCCTCGGCTGGGGCTGCACGGCCTGCGGCGGCTGCGACGCGCGACCGCGCGGCGCGGTCTGCTGTCCACGCGGTGGCGACATGCGATAGGCCTGCTGCTGTTCGGCGCTGGATTCAAACACCGCACGGCAACCGTTGGAGAGCTGCGGCGTGTTATCCCGCAAGCAGGCCACGATGCGGTTGACGTCGGGAACCCTGTCGCCGCACAGACGCCAGACGTCGGGCGTGCAGGCCATCTGCTGTTCCCAGGTTCCGCGATTTTCCTGCGATGATGCTGAAGTAATGGCGCCAATGCCGGCGGCCGCAACGGCAAGGCTGAGGACAATCCGCTGTGTTGGCATGGATGTCGTCCTTTCATTTCGATTACGATTTGACGCGGAGTCCCGCGCGGCGATGAGCATCAAGCCTGGCGAATAAATGCGGCCACGCGACGTTGGTGCAAACAAAAAAATGTGAAGCGGTTCCGTTGAGGATTTGATGCGTTTTCCTGACGCGAACCGGTTTCCACCCCGGATCAAGTCCGGGGCAGGCTTTCGCTTGAAAACGCTTCATTCCACCTTGCCGATCTTTTTCACCGCCGCGACCAGCCGCGCACTGTCTTCCGCGACGAACATCGAAAACTCCGGCGCATCCTGATAGGCGACCGGGCTTCCCGCAGTCTCGAAGGTCTTGACCACATCGGGCGCTTTCACGGCCTGTGCCATCGCTTCGCGCAGTTGCGTCATGATCGGCGCCGGCAACGCCGCCTGCGCGAACAGTCCGGCCCAGATGTAGAACTCGACATCCTTGTAACCGAGCTCGCGGAAGGTGGGCAGATCGGGAAAACTCTTGACGCGCTCGGCGCCCCAGTTGGCGAGCACGCGCATCTTGCCGTCGTCGACCTGCTGCTTCAGCGTGCCGGGAGCAGACGCCACTGCCTGCACGGTGCCGCTCAGCAACGCGGTCAGCGCCGGACCGGCGCCGCGGAACGGCACGTGCAGCAGCTTGATGCCGGCGCTCGCTGCGAACATCTCCATCGCCACATGCAGCGTGCCGTAGGGACCGGACGAGCCGTAGGGAATTTCTCCGGGACGTTTTTTGGCGTCGTCGACGAATTCCTGCAGCGTCTTCCACGGCGCCGACGCCGGCACCGCCAGCAGCGTCGGATCCGCGAGCACACGCGCAACCGGAGCGAACTGCGAGACTTCATAGGCGACCGGCCGATCGAACAGGCGGTCGGCTTCGGGCAACACCGCAAGCGAGGACAGCGTCATCAGCAGCGTCTGGCCGTCCGGCTCGGCCCGCGCAGCCGCCGCATTGCCGACCGATCCACCGCCGCCGCCGGCGCGGTTGTCGACGACGACGGGCTTGCCAAGAATCCGCTCCAGCGCCATTGCGATGGGGCGCGCCGCAAGATCGGCCTGGCCGCCGGGCGGAAACGGGACGATCATGGTGACGTTGCGGGAGGGGTATGGGGCTTGCGCGAAGGTGGCACTTGAGAATGCGGTCGATGCCAACGGCAACGCGGCAGCAGCCTTAATAAGCTCGCGACGATTCATGGGTGAGTGCCTCCCGAAGATTTTGTTTTGATTGATGGAGAGACTAGCCTCAAATCGTAGGGTGGGCAAAGCGCATCGTGCCCACCATATCGCGACTTGGTGGACGCTCGATGGTGGGCACGTCGCTTACGCTCCTCTGCCCACCCTACGAAATTTTCACCGCTTCTTCGTTTTCGCGAACTGCTTCGTCAGAAATTCCGCCAGCACTTCGACGCGTGCGGGGCGCGGGCCGCCGGGCGGGGTGACGAGATGCACGGCGCCTTCCGGCTGGTGCCAGCCTTTCAAAATCACTTCGACCGCTCCGGAAGCGATGGCATCGCCGACGATGAAGTCGGGCAGATCGGCGATGCCCAATCCGGCGATCACTGACGGCAGCAGCGCCTCACCATTGTTGACGCGGAGCTGGCCGGCGGGCCGGACGCTGGCCTGCTCCCCGGCCGAGTTGGTGTAGTGCCAGACGCCGGGCGTGGAGAGATAGGCGTAACCGAAGCATTTGTGCTGGGCGAGATGCATCGGATGCGTCGGCCTGCCGTGCTGTTTGAGGTAGGACGGCGCGGCCACGGTGTAGCGCGGCATCGCGCACAGCCGCCGCGCGATCAGCGACGAATCCGGCAGCCGCGCGATGCGCAAGCCGGCGTCAAAACCCTCGCCGATCAGATCGACCGTCGCGTCGCTCAGATGGAGATCGATCGAGACTTCTGGATATTTTTCGAGAAACTCCGGCAGCAACGGCGCGACGGCCTTGATGCCAAAGGTCATCGGCACCGCCAGCCGCACCAGCCCGCGAGGCGCCGTCGACTGCGAGAGCGCTTCGTTCTCGGCCGCTTCGCCGTCGGCCAGCAGGCGCGCCGCGCGCTCGGCGAGCTTTTGGCCGGCATCGGTCAGCGCCAGCCGCCGCGAGGTGCGGTTGAACAGCCGCGCGCCCAGCCGCTGCTCCAGCCGGCTGACAGCCTTGGAGACGGTGGCCTTGGACAGCGCCAACTCGGTCGCAGCGGCGGCAAACGACCGTAACTCCACGACTTTCGCAAAAATCGCCAGCGCTTCGAAATCCGGGAGTTTCGACATCGGATTGCCTCGAGTCTCATTTTTGGAAACAATGAGTTTCAATGGTTTCTATTTCTATACCACGGCGGGAGGCATATCAAATGCCCATCAAAGTTCAGGCAACGGAGAAATTCCATGATCGAACTCAGACCATTTGCAAAACTCGGCGGCGCCGACCACGGCTGGCTGAAGGCCAAGCATAACTTCTCGTTCGGCAGCCACTACGATCCGGACAATATGGGCCACGGATCGTTGCGGGTGTGGAACGATGACGAGATCGCGCCGAACACCGGCTTTCCCGCCCATCCCCACGCCAACATGGAGATCATCACCTATGTCCGCGAAGGCGCGATCACGCACCAGGACTCGCTCGGCAACAAGGGCCGTACCGAGGCCGGCGACGTGCAGGTGATGAGCGCCGGCAGCGGCATTCGTCACTCCGAGTACAATCTGGAACAGTCGAAGACGAAGATCTTCCAGATCTGGATCGAGCCGACGACGAAGGGCGGCCAGCCGACCTGGGGCGCCAAACCGTTCCCAAAGTCGGACCGCTCCGGCAAGCTCGTCACCATCGCCAGCGGCATCGAAA
>CADEDX010000274.1 GCA_902826195.1 uncultured Bradyrhizobium sp.
GAGCCGCTGCTGGAACGGCGTCGTGAACACCAGCGGATAGAGGATGATCAGCGCGAGCGCGATGAGAGGCCAGATGAAGCGCCGCATCACATCTTGCCCATCAGGCCCTGCGGCCGGAACCAGAGGAAACACAGGAACAGCGTGTAGACCACGATGTCCTTGTAGACCGCGCCGATCCAGTAGGCCGACACCGACTCGATGACGCCGATCAGAAGGCCCGCCATCAGCGCGCCGGGTACGCTGCCGAAACCACCGAGCGACACCGTCACAAAGGCGACGATGCCGAGCGTCTCGCCGACCGTCGGCGAAATGTAGAAGAAGGTCGCGATCAGCGCGCCGGCCAGACCCGTCGCGCCGGCCGCAATCGCCCAGGCGATCGCCTGCATGCCGTCGGGACGGATGCCCATCAACTGCGCCGCGGTGGCATCCTCCGCGACCGCGAGCATTTTTGAGCCGAGCGACGTTCGCGTCAGCAACAGGTGCAGCCCGAGCGTCACCAGCAGCGCGACGACACCGGCGAGCAGCCGCGAGGCCTGCAGCTTGATGCCGAGCACGTCATAGGTGCCGCCGACCACGTCGGCCGGCAAGGTGAGGAAGTTTGCGCCAAAGCCCCAGAACACGGAATAGCGCAGCAGCAGCGCGAGCCCGAAAGTGCCGAGGATCTGGGCCAGCATCGGCCCCTTCATGACGCTGCGGATCAGCCCGAAATACACGATGATGCCAAGCGTCGCGAGCACCAGCGCCGCCACCGGCGCGCCGACGAACGGGCCGACGCCGAGCACCGTCCACACCACGAACGCGACATACATGCCGAGCATGACGAAATCGCCATGGGCAAAGTTGACGATGTTCATCATGCCCCAGATCAGCGTGAGGCCGGACGAGAACAACGCATAGACCGCGCCGAGCAGCAGCCCGCCGACGATCACCTGAACGAGGATGGAGGACATAATAGCGGCTTGCCGTTGAGCTAGCGGGATCGTGACGGGATGAAATCAAAACGGGCGGGATCGAAATCCCGCCCCTTCCCGATCGTTACCAGCCTTTATAAGGGAACACCGGCGCCGTCTTGGCCAGTTGCTTGGGCCAGACGGGCACGTAGTTCTCGCCGTCCTGCAGCTGGATCACGAGGCCAGCGGCAAGCACGTTCTGGCCCTTCTCGTCGAACTTCACGCCCTTGTAGCCCATGATCAGCTGGTCGGGCTTCAGGTCGGTCGCCTTCAGTGCGGCCTGGATCTTTGCGGGCTCGGTCGATCCGGCGCGATCGATCGCATCGACGAGGACGAAAAAGCCCTGCATCTGGCGCGCTGCGGTGTCGTCGAGATCGTCGCCGCCGCTCTTCTTCTTGTAGATTTCGTTGATCAGGTAGGTCGGCGTGCCCGCCGCGCCGATCGCAAACGACGAGCGGTTGAAGATGCCCTGAATCGATTTGCCGACCGCCTTCAGCGTCGACGGATCGGAATAGCCGGCGTTGTCGGCGATCATCATCGGCGGCTTGTAGTCCAGCGCCTGGAACGTCTTGGCGTAAAGAATGGCATCCGACGTGTAGCTGATCATGATCACCACGTCGGGCTTCTTGTCCTTGAGCTGCAGCACCTGGCTCTGGACGTCGGTGGTGTTGGCCGAATAGGCGATGTCCTGCGCGATCGGCAGCCCGTTCTCCTTGAACAGGGCGGTGATGACGTTGGCGACCGAGGTGCCGTACTCGGTATTCTCGTGGACCAGTGCGACGTTATCGACCTTCTGTCCGCCCGCCTTCATCTCCTTGAGGAAGTCGAGATAGATCTTTGCAAAGTCGCCGGCGACCGGCGTCGTGCGGAAGAACCATTTGAAACCGCGCTCGGTGAGGTTGGCCGCGACCGACTCGCCGTTGACATAGGGAATGGCGTATTTCTCGGCGATCGCGCTCGCCGTCAGCGTGATGCCGGACTGATAGGCGCCGGTCAGCGCCACCACTTTTTCTTCCGTGATCAGGCGCAGCGCCTGGTTCTGGCCGGTGGCGGGACTGCCCTGGTTGTCGGCGAACACCACCTCGACCTTGGCGCCACCGAGGCCCTTGAGGCCGGCGTTCTTGGTCACCGGCAGATTACCGAGCGCGGGATTGCCGTTGTTGATGATCTCGACCGCGGTTTCGATCGCCGCCTTGGCGTGCACGCCGGCGCTGGCCGCGTTGCCGCTCAAGGGAAAGATCGCGCCGATCTTGACCGTCTTGTCCTGGGCCGAGGCCGACCCCGCGATCACCGCCGACATCGCGACAGCCGAAAGCAGCCCTACGATATGCTTCAATTTCATTTTGAAAAACTCCGTCCCACCCGGTACCGGGCTCTTCTGGCCCTGAATATGCCGGGCATGACCGCCCGGCATTTCTCTGATTGGTAGCGCAAGCATTGCATGGCCGGTTGGCGTCGGCAAGTTACGACGGTTTGCAACCCCCAACGGGTGGGTGGTGTCAATCAATCGGCCGATCGGCTTTGACGCCGACATAGACCGTGTTGCTCGCCTCATGATCCCCGCGCCAATTGTCGAAGGTCACGACATGTGTATTTGAAATTGCAAAGACACCGGCCAGCACGCCCTCGAATGCATCGTCGGGCGGGTCGTTCGACCACAGCGCGAAGACGCCGCCCGGATGCAGGTGTCCAGCGAGTTGGGCCATCCCTTCGGGCTCATACAACGCCGCGTGGCGCGGATGCAGCAGCTTGCGCGGCGAGTGATCGATATCCACCAACACGGCATCGAAAAGCCGACCCGTTGAGCGATGATCGAACCCTTCGGCGGAGGACGACATCGCGAAGAAGTCGCCGTTGGCAAAACGGCAGCGCGGATCGCCCGTCAGTTCCCTGCCGAGCGGAAGCAATCCCTGCTCGTGCCATTCGATGACCTCGGCGAGCACATCCACCACGATCAGCGATCGCACGCCGGCATTCTCGAGCACCGCGCGTGCGGTGTAGCCGAGCCCGAGGCCGCCCACAACCACGTCGAGATCTGCGCGACCGAGCGCCGCCAGCCCCAGCCGCGCCAGTTCGATCTCGGCTGCCGTGTACTGGCTCGACATCAGGAACTCGTCGCCGAGCTTGATTTCGTAGACATCGACGTCGGACATCGGCCGCCTGCGGCGCCGCAGGCTCAGCACGCCCATCGGCGTCGGGCGGAAATCCAGTTCTTCGAAAGCAAGGCTCATCCGCCCCGTCCTGACTGCGGCCCGGCCGCGCACAAAATGACCCGAAATTTGCCCGGTCCCCTGCAACAACGCCATCCCCGCGCGCTTGCCAAGGGCGGGAGGGAGCGGGTAGAAGGGCGCAAGCTGGCCGGGTCATTCGAATCCGACCACGAGCGATTGCCCGGATGACGATCTAAACTACTGATTTCGTTGAGCAATTCTTGGGGAATGGTGTAACGGTAGCACAACAGACTCTGACTCTGTTTGTCTAGGTTCGAATCCTAGTTCCCCAGCCAGCCCGAACGTTTAGCGAGATTGGTTGCACCCTTCACCCGCTCCCCCGTGGCGAACTCCAATCGCCGCTCACTTTCGCTTTCGCAAACGACCTGCCGGACGTGGTCGAAGAGCCGCCGATGGCGCATCATCATCGGTAGCATCACACAAACACCGCTTGCCAATCGTGTCAGGGGCAAACAACCGCTCAATCCCGGCAAAGCCAGCTAGATCGCGCAGAAAGTAAAGTCCTCTCCGCGCTCTGCGGTATCTTCTGTCGCGTGCACGCATGACGTAACCCGCCAACGATCACGCCCCAAGCCGTGCCAATTAGTTTAAACTTAAAATTATGACAGGCCAAATACTAAGCTGACGGCTCGCCTGCCTATTCTTGCGTCATAGCAAGCCCAGCCGATGAGCGAGCTCGACCGCTGGAAATCCAAACGCTCGAAAACCTCCGCGCCAAAATGCCCAGCCCGCGTAGGGCGGGTTCTCTTTAACCGCCATCTCGAACAGGGCGGCGGGTTAAAGAGAACCCGCCCTACGCATCCAGGTATCGTGATCGCGCGCCGCCCGCCCCCTCACACCGGCGGCGTCCCATGGGTGTGAAACGACTCGATCGTCTTCAGCCCCCAGGCCTGGCCCTTCTTGCGCTCCTCCTCGGTCCAGACGATCGGCTTCCAGTCGGGTGCGAGGATGAGGCGGGCGCCGGCGTTGGCGACTTCGACGCGGTTGCCGCCGGGCTCCCAGACATAGAGGAAGAAGGTCTGCTGGATCGCGTGCTTGTGCGGGCCGGTCTCGATATAGACGCCGTTTTCGAGGAAGATGTCGGCGGCGCGCAGGATCTCCTCGCGGCTGTCGAGCGCGTAGGTGACGTGGTGGAAGCGGCCGGCCTTGCCGTAGTGATCGCGGGTGTAGGCGAAGTCGTAGCTCTTGTTCGACATCGTCATCCACATCGCGGCTTCGGTGCCGTCGTTGAGCACGATCTGCTCGGTGGTGCGCAGGCCGAGATAGTTCTCAAAGAACAGGCGGTTCGCCTTGATGTCGACCGCCAGGCAATTGAGGTGATCGAGCCTTCGGACGTTGACGCCGCGCGCCGGAAACCGCTGTGCCTGGTTCTTCAGCGCCGGCTTCAGTTCGGGCGGCGCCTGGTACCATTCGGTCTCGTAATAGAGCTCGACGACGTGGCCGTCGGGATCGCGGCAGCGAAACGCCGGCCCCTGCCCCATGTCGCCGTCGACCCAGCCGATATCGAAGCCGGAACCCTTCAGCGCCGCGACGCGGCGCTCCAGCGCCTGCGGGCTGCGGGTACGCAACGCCATGTGCTCCATCCCAGAGGTTTTGGACGCCGTCAGCTTCAGCGAGTAGCGCTCGTAATCGTCCCAGCCGCGCAGGTAGACGGACTCGCCCTTCTGGCCGCTGACGGTCATGCCCATGACGTCGACAAAGAACTTCAGGCTCTCGTCCGGTTTCGGCGTCAGCAATTCGAGGTGGCCGAGATGGGCGAGATCGAAGATCGGCTCCGGGGTCATTGTGTTGCTCCTGATCGCTTCAACATTCTCGGATCGTCATCCCCCGCGAAGGCGGGGGATCCAGTATTCCAGAGGCGTTCGTGTTCGACCGATAGGCCGCGGCGTACTGGGTCGCCCGGTCAAGCCGGGCCATGACGGCTGTGCGCGCGGCTACCTGAACGCCCTAGTCACGTCGTCGAACAATTCATCCACCGGGAACGCGCGTGGAATGAGCTTTTGCTGCGCGGAATATTTGATGATCAGCTCCACCGAACGCTGCATTTCGTCCCGGTCAAACCGCGGCGCGGCGGATGACGCGGCGGCGGATTCGGCGAGCATCCGATGCACCTCCCGCACCACGTCCGGATGCTGCTCGGACAGCGTCCGGCTCACCACCACCATGTGATTGATCGGCACCACCCCGTGCTTCCCGAACCACGCCTTCTCCTCCGCGGCGACATCGGCAAACAGCGGCTGCAAGTCCGGATGATCGGATTTTTCGCCGAGCACCGCATCGAGCTCGCCGTCAACCAGCATCTGCACGATCTGCTTGCCTGCAGGCGCCCGCTTGGTCGTATCGATGAATTCGGCGACATGGGCCTCCTCGAACGTCACCCAGTCGATCGTATCCAGATCGACGCCGTAATCATTGGCGAGAATGCCGCGCAGCCAGGCGCCGGTCGTGGTGGTGAAGGAACGGATGCCGACGCGCTTGTTGTTGAGGTCGCGCGGCGCGAGTTTTCCCATCTTCGCATTATACATCGCGTGGCCATGCTGAAACCGCGCCAGCACGACGTCCGGCAGCAGCACCATCGGCTTGTCGAAGGATTTTGCCATCAGATAGGTGACGATCGCCATTTCGGAGACGTCGAATGCGGCTTCACGGATCATGGGCTTGAAACCCTTGTTGGTCGGCGAATACGGCACGAAGTCAAACTCCACCAGATCCGAGCGGATCGACCCGTTCTTGAGAGCGGTCGTGCCGGGATGGTCGCCGAGCAAGGTGGGCAGGCGCACCGCCGCGGTCATGCCAACTCCTCTATCGCCATCGGGAACAGCCGCTGATAGGCCTCGCCATAGGTCATCGGCTTGCCGGTATTGCGGCCGCCCTGCACGCCGCGCTGCAGTGCCACCCGCTCGTAATAAGCCCAGAGGTGTTTTTGCGCGGCGAGAATTTCAAAGGTCTTGCGCTTGATCTCCCAGACCTCGTCGATGTTGAGGATCACCTGCGGCTTGAAATTGCACATCTCCGGCTGATGCGGTTCGAACAAAAACACCGGCGGGGCCGAATAGGTGTATTTGGCGCCGGGCTTGTGGCCCATCGCCTGCGCGACCACGCGGGTTTCCTGGGCGAAATGCGCCGCGTTTGGATGATCGAAATTATAGGGGTCTTCCAGCGCATGCGTCAGCACGAAGGACGGGTTGAGCTCGCGGTAGATATCGACCATGCGGTCGAAATTCGCTTCCGTCAGCCGCAGCGGATAGTCGCCGGCATCGAAGAACTCGATCTCCGCGCCGAGCATGTCGGCCGCACGCTGGGCCTCGTCGCGCCGGCCGGCCTTGACCTTCTCCATGGTCGCGCCCGCCTCCTTCCAGGCGAACTGGCTTTCGCCGCGCTCGCCGAACGACAGGCAGGCGATCTTGACGCGATAGCCCTTCTTGACATGCAGCGCGATCGCGCCGCCCGCGCGCCAGACGAAATCGCCGGGATGCGCCGTGACCACCAGGCCGGTTTTGCTCATGGATTTTTTCCTTGTTCGTATCGCCGGCCGTCCCGGCATCGCGCCTATTGTTTGGCAATTCCTGCGCGCTCGATCACCGCGGCCCACTTTTCAATATCTGTCTTCAGCCGATCGAGGATTTCCTCGGGCGAACTGGCCTTCGCTTCGATGCCGAGATCGAGCGCGCGCTTCTTCAGGTCAGGCATGTCGAGCACCTCGCGCAGTGCGACGTTGAGCGTCTTGATCGCTTCCGGCGGCGTGCCCTTGGGCGCAAAGATCGCATTCCAGGACCGCGCCTCGAAATCGCCGCCACCGGCTTCCTTCACCGTTGGCACCTCGGGCAGGAACGTGGTGCGAGCGGTGCCCGAGGACGCCACTGCAATGGCGGCCGTGTCGGGGACATGCGACTGCACCGCCGTGTAGTTTTCGACCGCCATCTGGATATCGCCGCGCAGCAGCGCAATCAGCACGTCCGGCGAACTGCGGAACGGCACGATGGCGACGTCGACGCCGGCGGTCGACTTGAACAATTGCGCGGAGAGGTTCTGTGTCGAGCCGACATTGATGGTGCCGACATTGAGCTTACCAGGCTTTTCCTTCGCCGCCTTGATGAAGTCGGCCAGCGTCGGATAGGACGAGCCGGCTTGCGTCACGAAGATAAAGTCGAAATAACCCATGCTCGATACCGGAACGAAATCGGTCACCGGGTTAAAGCCGAGGCTTTTGAACAGCGACACCGAGATGGCGGTGCCGTTCGAAAACAGCGCCAGCGTATAGCCATCCGCCGGCGCGGACAGCACGGCGCGGGCGGCGTTGATCCCGCCGGCGCTCGGCATGTTCTCGATGACAAAACGCTGGCCGAGCTTTTCGCCGAGCCTTTCGGTGACCAGCCGCGCCGTGACGTCGGCCACCCCGCCGGCGCCAAACGGCAGGATCAGCCGCACCGGCTTGTTCGGATAATTTTGCGCGTCGGCGTTTTGCGGCAGCGACAACGCAAGGGCGACCGCAGCCATGGCGGCGAACAAACGCCGGCGCCGCCTCATTGTGTCTCGCTCGCGCTTGTCCGCCATCGCTCAGCGCTCCCTAAAACTCGAACAGCCGTGCCGGGTTGTCGACCAGGATCTTCTGCTGCAACTCGGGCTCCGGTGCAAACAGCGGGATCAGGTCGACGAGGTCGCCGTCATTGGGCATCACCTTGACGTTGGGATGCGGCCAGTCGGTTCCCCAGATCACCCGGTCGGGTGCGGTCTCGATGATGCGGCGCGCGAACGGCACCGCGTCGTGGAACGGTGGCCCGCCCGACGACACCCGTTCGCAACCGCAGACCTTGACCCAGCATTTTTCGTCCCGGCTCATCAGGTCGATCAATGTCCGGAACGGAAGCTGGTCGAGGCCGTCGGAGGCCTTGACGCGCCCCATGTGATCGATGGTGTAGCGCACCGGCAATTTGGCCAGCAGGTCCGCATATTCAGGCAGATCGATCGCATCGAAGTGCAGATCGATATGCCAGCCGAGCGGCGCGACCATGGCGACGATGCGGTGGAAGGCCGCCATGTCCGGAACGCCGCCGAGGTGGCGCACGAAGTTGAAGCGGCAGCCGCGAAAACCGCCTTCGTGCAATTCGCGCAAGCCCCGCTCGGTGATGCTGTCGTCGATATTGGCCACGGCGCGGAAGGTGCCGCCGCTCGCCGCGATGGCATCGAGCGCCACGCGGTTGTCGGTGCCGTGCACGCTGGCATTGACGATGACGGCGCGGCCGATCCCGAGCTTCTTGTGCAGGGCGCGAAAATCATCCAGCGGCGCATCGGGCGGCGTATAGGGCCGGCCCGGGGCGTAGGGATATTTGTCGCCGGGGCCG
>CADEDX010000275.1 GCA_902826195.1 uncultured Bradyrhizobium sp.
GTCGACGATCCAACTATCGCCTGCGATCACATCGGCGACGCGCGCGCGAAAGCCTGACTTGTCAGATGCCTTCCAGCCCGGTCGCCAGTAGAGCACGTCAAGATGCACCACCGGCATACCGAGCTTTCGCCCGAGCTTCAAGGCGAGGTTTGTCTTGCCGCTGCCTTGGCAGCCAACGACGATGATCCTCCGCATGGCACGTAGCTTGCCACAGAACCGGCCTCACCGAAAGATTGCTCAGACTTCGAGACTTCCGCGCTGGGTCAAAAACGGCGGTGCCGACTTACATGGCCGATGTCTGGTCCTCTGCTTATAGGGGACGTGACGAATGCTTGAGCGTAGTTCGACTGCGGGCCATTTCCGGACCTTAAATCGATGTGATATGCGACAGCCATGTTCAAGCCACCCAAGATCGTTAAGCTGAGTTCCTCCGACCTTCCTCTAATGAGGGGGATGCTTGGAACATTCGCGAAGGCCTTCGAAGAGCCTGAGACCTATTTGAGCAAGCAAGCTAATGACGCCTATCTGAGTGCGCTTCTCGCAAAGGTCCACTTCATTGCCATCTGCGCGGTGGAAGACGAGGCAGTGATTGGTGCCCTCGCCGCATATCAATTGGACAAGTTTGAGCAGGACCGACGCGAGATCTACATCTACGACCTAGCAGTCGATGAAGACTTCCGCCGTCGTGGCGTGGCCACCGCGATGATAAACGCGCTGCGTGAAGAAGCTGTCCGCCGCGATGCCTATGTCATTTTTGTACAGGCTGATCTTATGGATGCTCCAGCGATCGCGCTTTATGAAAAGATCGGCACCAAAGAAACCGCTCATCATTTTGATATTGCGCCGACGCGAAGTAAACGGCTTGAGTGATTCCGCTCAACGTCTCGTTTGGGTCAAAAAGAACCTGTCCTTTCGGTAGGCATCGACTAGGTCGGTTAAGGGCCCACATGCTGACCTCCAGCATGAAGTGCAACTCCGTCCAATACCTCCGCCAAACCAACTTCGTATTCCGAAACAACCTAATCGCTAACCGTGACCGTCAGGGATTACGCCGCGAGAAGGAAATGGCATAGGCGCCGTTGCGGACATCGATCATCGAATCGTCGGACTGCTCGATCCCGTCGGTGAGTTGGCCCGGCAGGAACAGGAGCTTCTTCTGCGCCTCGTCACTGTTCGTCACGGCCTTGTCGATCGTCAGCACGCCGAGCTCGACCAGCTTGCGATCATCAGGCCAGGGCGTTGAAGGGTCCTTGGTGGAGTCGCCGGCGGCAGCGAGTTGCGCCTTGAAGCGGAAGGTCACCGGCCCCTGCTTCAATCGTGCGGGCAGTTCCTCCATCAGGAAGTCCGGCGTCTTCTTCGCAGCTTCCGCCTTGTCGAGGTGCACGACCTTCTCGGGGATCATCTGGTAGCGGACGGCCTGTCGCTCACCCGCCTTGTTGACGAACACGAACGCATTAATGCCGAAATAGGCCTCGTTGGCAAAACTGTCCGGCGTGGCGACCGTGGCGGAGGCCGCTGGGACAGTGGGGTGGCTTGACACGAACTGCTCTAACTTGGTCGGCTTGGCCGCGTCCGGAGGACTCTGTGCGATCGCGGCGAGCAGGTCACGAAACTCCTCGCTGGTTGCGACGGGAAAAAATCTCAGCGAATTGATCACGATGTCCGTGTCGCTGCCGTCGGGCAGGTGAAACTTCACCGCCATGCCATGCGGATTGGCGTCGCTTGAACCGTCGGGCAGTTTCGGTACGCCCGTGGAATTAGAAAACCGCACCGTCACCGGAACCTCAGCGGCGCCGAACAGCACCGCCTTGCTCAAGCCGGCGGCTTCTGGCGAGGCCTTGAACTTCCCCTCGGCCACGACACCCTTGGCGTGATTGGCGCGGAATCCGGCGTGGACACCGAACACCTTGTTCATCTGGTTGACGATCTGCTCCTCGACCGGCGCGTCCTGCGCACGAGTGACGGCCGGGGAGGCCAGGGCAAACCCGACCAGCGCCGCGACCAGTTTGCGGTTCATCATCAGCGGCTCCTCCTGTCATTGGCTTTGCAGCATAGCAGCAGATATTGACGCATGAGCGACTTTCGTGACGTTCACGACAGAGGCGCGGTAACGATTGCTTGGCCTAGTCCTTCATCCTCCGGAGCGGGCGGTTGCGACCGAGGCCGTCCGCAACGGGCCAAAGGTGGACTTCGACCAACCTCCGCCGAACGTCCGCAGTCGGCCTTAAGCAGCATCCAAAAAACACGATTGGCACGAGCCGCTCATCCACCTTAGAATATTATCTTACGCTGGAGTTGCTCAATCATGCCGGAAAGCACACCAAGCCGGACCGGTCGCAGGCTGTCGGCGATATTGGCCGCCGATGTGGCTGGTTATTCGAGGCTGATGCACAACGACGAAGAGGGTACACATGCCCGTTTAGCCTCTCTCTTGGCGGAAGTTGTCTTTCCAGTAATTGGTGAGCACGGGGGGCGCGTTGTAAAGCATACCGGCGACGGGTTTTTGGCGGAGTTTCCGAGCGCCGTTGAGGCGGTACGTGCGGCCTGCCAGTTCCAGGACATGGTTCGCGACATAGCTGGGCAAGATCAAGGGGACTGGCGGCTTGTGTTCCGCGTGGGCATAAACATCAGTGACGTGATAGTCGAGGCGCACGATATCTTTGGCGATGGCGTTAATATTGCCGCACGGCTGGAAGGGATCGCAGAGGCAGGTGGTATTTGCATCTCCGCATCCGCCTATGAGCACGTTCGCGGAAAAATGCCCCTAGAAGTTATCGATCTTGGAGAGCAACACCTAAAGAATATCGCCCGTCCAGTCCGCGTTTATGCCGTAACCACAGATAAGAAGGAGCAAACCAGCGTATCAGTTTCAGCGATTGCCTCATCGCTACCCATTCTTTCTATAGTAGTCCTGCCGTTCAAGAACATTGACGGAGATCCCGAGCAGGAATACTTCGTCGATGGTGTGACAGAGAGCTTGACCACCGATTTGTCTCGGATTAGCGGCTCATTTGTAATTGCGCGCAATACAGCGTTTACTTTCAAGAACAAGGTACTTGACGTTCGAGAAATCGGACGCGCATTGAACGTTCGTTACATCCTTGAAGGGTCGGTTCAACGAGCCGGCATCCGTTTGCGAGTCAATGTTCAGTTGATCGACGCCGAGACCGGCAACCATTTGTGGGCCGAACGCTTCGACAAGCCGATAGCTGATTTTTTCGACATGCAGGACGAGATTGTATCAAGGCTTGCCAATGAACTGGACGCTGAACTTATCCTCGCTGAGGCCAAGCGAGCAGAGCGCGTCCTTAGTCCAAATGCACTTGAGCTATGCTTTCGGGGAATTGCCTGCATTTACAAAGGCCCCTCTCATGAGAACTATTCCGCAGCCCGCAGCTTTTTTGAAAAAGCATTGGCCGTCGATCCCGAATGTGTCGACGCTTTGCTAGGCATAGCACGCATTGAGGCGGGTTGGGGCTCTACCTTTGTTGACGAGAGCCGATGGAACCACTTTGCTACCGCCGAACCTTTACTTATGAAGGTTTTGGCGCTCGCGCCAGGCAATGCAATGGCTCATGCTTTTCTTGGCTTAGTCCAGATGGCGACCAGACGCGTTGAAGCCGGTATTGCTCAATGCGAACACGCTCTTCTTCTAGATCGCAATTTTGCAAATGCATGGGGAATGATTGCTTACGGAAAACAGCTGCTTGGTCATTTCGAGCAAAGTATCGTGCATGTCAAAGAAGCGGAGCGCCTCTCTCCTCGCGATATCTTCGCGTTCCGGTGGCTGAACAATGCAGGGGTTTCGACCCTGATGCACGGTGATCCCGCCGGGGCAGTGAGCTGGCTCCGCCGTTGCGTCGAAAGAAATCGCAACTTTTCCATTGGACAATTCCATCTCGCGGCCGCATTGTCGCTTGCCGGCGAAGTAGCCGAGGCTAAAGCCGTTGCGGATACGGCGCTTGGCCTCGATCCGAATTTCACGATCCAAAAATATCGTCTGGGGCTAGCAAGCGACAATCCCGCCTACCTCGCGGGACGAAATCAAATCTATCATGGCATGAGTATCGCTGGCCTACCACAAGTCTGAAGTCAGACTTTGGGTCAAAGCGGAAGTCTCAACATCACGCGTCGATCTCCATTTTCGATTTTACACCCGACGTCCCGAATCTGGTGCATTCAAACGCGGGTCCTCGATCGGTCATACTCCCCTGAAGCTCCCCGAAAGGCACTTCAAATTTAAAAAAGACAGCTAACAGAGCCCGGCCTTCTGAGCCACCTCAACCCTACATAGGTTGAGCTCTATAAATTGGCTCCGGAGAACGCGCTTCTATTCTCGGAAATTCGGCCCAGCTTTGGTTGGTGTGAAATTCGGGATTCCATTTGAATGCACAATTTACCGGCACCAAGGCAGGCGCTTGTGTGCCAATAATGGCGGCGTATTGGCAAATCGTTGCCGATGCGGCAGGCGCTCATACATCTGGTTTGGGCGATCGATCGGACCAAGGCGAGATCGGCAGAATTGGCGATTGTGACCAAGCGACTGTACCGCGTGAAGCTGGCTCCGCTACTTCGGATCGGCTCGAGCTTCCAAGCCACGGAGCTGTGTCGTTACGGTCAAGTCGCCAATCTTTCTGCCCATTTCCTTTCCAACCTCTGTAGAGAAGCGGTAGTGAAATCCGGCATAGATTCTGGCGTCAGAGACCTCGTCGCTATAGTCACGAAGACGCGTCCATTTGCGGGTCACACCTGGCGCCGTAGGGCTGGTCATCGAGAACTCCCCAAACTCGTCGCCGACGATCTGTTGGAGAACGGTTGAGACTGCAGCTGAGATGATGCAGTGAGCACACGGGTACTCCGGGTGCAGGGGCGTGTCACCGAGCGGCAACCAGGATGGATCATGCGGCGTCGCCGGGTTCTGCGTGATGTCCGCATTCCGAATGGCGGTTATTGGTCGCCAGAAATTGTACGTGTACTTTGCTTCAAAGACCGCGACGATTGCATCATTAGCGGCGATTTCAGCAAGTGCGAAAAGACGTGCGCAGTCCACCAGGTCCATGCGTTTTGCCGATGCGGCTTGACGAACGATTGGGTTGAAGCTGGGGGGGCCTACAAGAAACCAAAAACGTCCAATGGATGTCTGCTCAGCTGTTCGGATGGTGCTGTCACGAGCGCCGAGCGTCCGAATTTCGTTGAGGTCTCTTGTCCAAGTTTCGGAATTAAGAGGCGGTGGAGGTCCTGGACGGAACTGGGAACCCGACTTCATAACCCAACTGGTCGTCGCCCCAGCTGTGGGTGATATCGGCACCACCGTTGGCACGTAAGCACCTGGAGTGGTATGGGGGCGATAGGTTTCCCGAGTGTCGCTTCCGTCATTCGCCCGGGCGGCGATCAGACCGGCCGCGGCCGCCTTGCCAAGTTCAATTCCCTTCACCTTTCCCTCCGTGGCGGGGATGCCGGATAACGATGCCTCCAGTGTTGCATCAAGTGCGGGCCTTTGATCAGGATAGATTGCAAGCAGAATAGTGTAGGCTGCTGTCGCGGCCGCCGCTTCTCTCGACGTGGAACGGTCCGCAGAGAGGTCCAGCTTGTATGGCGTATATCGTCTTTCAATCGCATTGACGGCCTCAAACATTGCAACGTGAAGCATCGCCATTGTGCGAGCATGCGGCACAGGCAGTATCTTATTTTCAGCGGCTATCGCGTCGGCTTTCGCGTTCCAATCCATAATGACATCCGCACGAGCCGCGACGATCGAAGTCGCAAGAGCGACCACATTCAATAGTGAAGCGTTCAATTTGAAGTGCGTCTTCATTTGCATGCTCCTCGCTGTGAACAGAGAGTCGGGCCTAGCGTCAGCAAGGCCGTGCAAGAAGGAAGAATTGCCTGGCGATCTTAGAACTGTTATGCGCGGAACTCTGTGAACCAATTCACAACGTGACCGCGTCATTCACAATTGCTGTATCGCGAAAGGGTAAGATTGGCTTCCGCATTTTCCCCGATCGCGAGTGTCATTCGGACGCCGATCCGTGCTTACCTCTCGCTCGACTGTTTCACCACACTAGGATGTCAGCACACCAGCCGGTACGCTTAACACTCGGCTTACATTTTCCTTACCGGCGGCTTATTCTTTCGCGTTCAGCACGGGATAGCGGCCCAAAGGGCAACTGAGGGAATTTCCTTGCGCTATTTCTTCGAGGAGTTCGCATTTGACATCAGCCGGCGCGAGCTTAATCGCGGGGCAGAGGTAGTTCCCATTACACCACAGGTGTTCGATTTGCTCGACTTCCTGATCCGAAACCGGGAGCGCGTCGTCAGTAAGGACGAGCTTATCAACGCAGTTTGGAATGGTCGCATTGTGTCCGATGCTGCGCTTACGACCCGCCTGAATGCTGTCCGCGCTGCTGTTGGCGATACCGGTGAAGAGCAGCGCCTTATCAAGACGTTTCCGCGCAAGGGCTTCCGTTTCGTCGGACAGGTTCGCGAGACACGAAAAATTGAGGATCTAAATTCGCGCGGTGCGCCCGAGAGCACTCTTGCGCTCCCCGACAAGCCATCCGTCGCCATCGCCGTACTTCCGTTTGAGAACATGTCCGGCGATCTCGAGCAGGAATATTTTGCGGACGGGATGGTTGAGGAAATCACCACAGCGCTTTCGCGATTCAAATGGTTGCATGTCATTGCTCGCAATTCGAGCTTCACGTTCAAAGGCAAAGCCGTCGACGTGAAGGAGGTTGGGCGCAGGCTTGGCGTGCGCTACCTCCTTGAGGGGTCTGTGCGCAAGGCAGCGGGGAAAGTTCGTATCACGGGGCAGTTGATTGACGCGGTGACCGGCACTCACATCTGGGCGGATCGGTTCGATCGCGACCTGACTGACGTTTTCGCGCTTCAGGACGAAGTGACCGTCGCGGTTGTGTCAGCTATTCAGCCAAAGATTATTCAAACAGAAATCGCAATGGCTGCGCGGCGGCGACCGGAGAACCTCACCGCCTATGATTTTTGGCTCCGCGCTCTGCAACAGTATTATCTAACGAGCCGCGAAGGGCTGGCCGAGGCGATAAGGCTGGCTCGTCGCGCGTTGGAGCTTGACCCCGGGTTTGGCGGAGCCGCTTCTCTGGCGGGCGTCCTTCACCTGCGCAACGTCGTTTCGGGGTATTCTACCGATCCTCAATTCGAGCGAGAGGAAGCAGAGCGGCTTTCTCGCCTGGCATTGCGCATAGACGATGGTGATCCGAACACGTTAGCAAGGGCTAGCCTAACCTCGGCGTACGTGGTCCGCGACAGTGAAGGCGCGCTCGAAATGGCAGACCGAGCGGTCGTGCTCAACCCAAATTCATCTACTGCATGGCACGCCCGAGGCTGGGTCTATAGATCTGCGGGGCTACTCCAGGAAGCGGTTCGGAGCTTTGAACGTGGCATTTGCTTGAGCCCGATGGACCCAGTGATGTTTGCCGGGATGGGGATGGCACTTGTTGAGCTTCGTCGCTTTGAAGAGGCCATCGTCGTAGGAAAGAAAGCTCAGCGTCACAACCCGTCCCATCAGTTAGCTTACCTCTGTCTCGCGTCCGCTTTCGCCCACATCGGACGCGACATAGAGGCGCGTGAGGCGGCGGCGTGTCTGCTTGAGCTCAAACCAGCCTTTACAATATCTGGATGGATCGCTCTCGCTTGGGGCGGGCAATCAAACGTGCAGCTGGCGAGTGAAGGTCTTCGGAAGGCGGGGGTGCCCGAGTAGCTCTCCAACTTCGACAAGGTCATCGAAGCACTATGCTGCGACGCATCAGTCTGGTTGTAGCCCATCGCGTCAATTGCTGCGCCGCGCGGATGCCTGAATTGGGAGGCGGACCGGGCATGGCCGGTTGGCTGCCGATGCGCCGGCTAATGACCCTGGCTGTGTGAAAAGCCACGAGTCCGATACGCTTCCTCCGTTTGCTGATCGGGATACGAATGGGACGCTTCGTTGAAGGCGTGGACAGATCCGAGCTGGCGCTCTTGCCAGAATGCCTGGAGGATTGGAGGACAACACGGTCCACGTGATCGATGTGTTCGGCGAGGCAATCGGCCTGCATAGACTGGGGTTTGAGCGTGTGACCGTCAAGGAGACGGGCCGGCCTTTCTAACATCCGGCAGTCCTTCTGAGGCTTTACATTTACAGTATCTCAAAGCCGCCGACTGAAACAGCGTGCAGCAATATCGAGGTTATGTGACTGATCGGCCGCCCAGCTCCAGACCATAAGACGATTGCCGATTTCCGGAAGAACAGTGACGCGCGATCCGGACGGTTTGCCCGTGAAAGAGAAACGCTTTTTACGCCTCTTGCGCTTGGCCTCAACCCTGTGAAGGTGAGGATTGGAGCGTCAAGCGCCTTCGAACACATCACATTAAATGAACACACGTCTGCTCGGGGAGCGGTAGGGGAGCCGGGACAGCGCGACAACCGCAACTCTGGTCCAAGTAGGTGTTCGGCTCTGGTTCTAACAGCGGACATCATGACCTGCTCGAACTTC
>CADEDX010000276.1:0-4635 GCA_902826195.1 uncultured Bradyrhizobium sp.
CGGACCTGCGTCACCGTTCCCGGCGCCGATTCCACCGTGTCGGTCCACATGGTCTGGATCGAATCGATCACGATCAGGCGCGGCACCGCGCCCTCCGACAGCGTCGAGACGATGTCTTCTACGGAGGTTTCGGCGGCGAGCTGCACCGGCGCGTCTGCGAGCCCCAGTCGTCCGGCGCGCAGCCGCACCTGCGCCACCGCCTCTTCGCCCGAGATATAGACCGCGCGATGCCCGGCGCGCGCCATCATGCTGGTGGTCTGCGTCAGCAGCGTCGATTTGCCGATGCCGGGATCGCCGCCGACCAGCAGCACCGAGCCGCGCACGAAGCCGCCGCCGGTGACGCGGTCGAGCTCGGCCATTCCGGACGACAGCCGCGGCGCGTCGTTGCTTTTGCCGGTCAGCGATTCCAGCGCAAACGTCCGCCCCCGGCGTTTTGAACGGACCGACACCGGTACGCTGCCGCTGGTGTCCTCCTCGGCGAGCGTGTTCCACTCGCTGCAGGACTCGCACTTCCCCTGCCAGCGATTATACGCCGCGCCGCAGTTCTGGCAGACAAAAGAGAGGGTGGATTTGGCCATGGAGGGGGTGAGTCTCGGTGAAACGGGTCGGACTCATAGCACGAAAAGAAGCAACGTATCAGGAAGCGACAGCTGCACACGTCCATATCCCGACCGGCTGCTCCAGCCCGCGAACACTCTGCGCTGGCCGTTCGACAAGTGCCGCAAAATCTTCATCCGAATAGCCGGCTTCCGTCCGCGCCCGTTGCACCAGCGCGTCGCTGACGATGATGGCGCAGCCGAGTTCCCGGGTCAGCGCCTCAAGCCGGCTCGCTGCGTTCACGGTGGTGCCGATCACGGCGAATTCGAGCCGGTTGAGACCGATGTCGCCGAGCACCACTTCTCCGTAATGCAGTCCGACGCTGGCCTGGATCGGCGGCTCGTTGCGGCAGCGGCGCTCCCGGTTCAATTCGTCAATCGAGGCGATCATGCCTCTCGCGCAACGCAGGGCGTTCAGCGCGTCGCTATCGCCGGTGAACGGCGTGCCGAACGTCGCCATCAGGCCGTCGCCGAGGTATTTGTCGAGCGTGCCGCCGTGCCGGAACACTTCGCGCTCCATCCGCTCGTGGAATTGTCGCAGCGTGCCGATCACTTCCGCGGGGTCTCGGCCGTCGGCATAGGTGGTGAATCCTACGATGTCGGCAAACAGCACCGCGACGTCCTGGGTGTGAACCCGTGTCAGCGGTTCGTCGTTGACGGACAATTGCTCGACGACGTTGGGCGAGAAATAGCGCGCGAGATTGGCGCGCTCGCGTTCGATTCCGGCGTGGCTGATCAGCAGCGCGTTGGAGCGGCGCACCGCCAGCGCCAGGATCGCGGCGACGATGATGAACACCGTGATCTGCTGGAAGCGGGCGCCGAAGCCGATCGACGACGGATCGATGATCGCGAACAGCCGCATATCCGCGCCGACCGCCTCTTTGAGCCGCGCTGAGAGCGCCGCATGGCTGGCGGGCTGCAGCCAGGCCCAGCCGATGGCCGCCGCCCACAGGACGGCGGTCCATCCGCCCATCGCGAGCACAGTTCGCCACGAATAGGCCAGCGTCGCGGTCGCCAGGAAGATGAAGAAATAGATGAAGCTGTCGAACCGGAATTGCATCCCGATCGGCCAGTTCACATCGCTCCAGGGATTGGGCACGACGGCGAGAAAGGTCATCAGCGCGAGATCGCAAATGATCAGGAAGACCTCGAGCGGCGAACGGCCGACCTTGCCGACCTTGAGCTGGGCCCAGCCGATCAGGGCAAAAAAGCCCAGCATCAGGATATAGTAGATCACGTCCCAATTCGGATTGATGATCGGCAAGGTGACGGCCGTGACTGCCAGCGCCGCCCAGCGGGCTCTGACGGCGAGCAACAGGCCCTCGCGCTTGCTGTCGACAAGGGCCGCTTCAGCGAACTTCAGCGCATCTTGCCGGGCGTCGGTTCGCCCGGACCGCCGGTCGCCGGAGTAGGGGATCCCAGTTGTTTCCGCCATCGCGCTCAAGACACATCCTCCCGAAGAACCGGACCATGCAAGTCTGCACGGAGGTTATATCGGATTGGTGCGGCGGTGGTCAGGCCGTCCCGAACACGATCCGGACCTGCATTCAGGAAAACGCCGTCCACAGCAGCGAGACGCCGGCGGCGACCATGATGCCGTCCATCAGCAGCCGGAACATTTCGGGCTCCAGCTTCAGCACAAACCGCTTGGCGATGAAGGCGCCGAACATCAGCGAGGAGCCCGCGATCAGGCCCTTCATCGCAACCTCGCGCGTCAGCGCGCCAAAGCGTTCGAACGTCACGGATTTGCTCAAGTAGAGCCCGAGCGAGCTCGTCGCCTCGGTGGCGAGAAACGCGCCCTTGTTCAGTCCGTAGAACAAAAACAGCGGCACGCTGAGTGGACCGGTCGATACCACGATGCCGGTGAGATAGCCGATCACAGCGCCGCCCATCGCCAGGTGCCATAGCTGCGCTTTCAGCTGATGCCGCGCCAGCCCGTGCCGCACCGGCACCATCGCGATCAGGAACAGCCCGATCGCAATATCGACGGCGTGCGACGGCAGCACCAGAAGCGTCCGCGCGCCGAGCGCTGCCGCCGGAATTCCCGTGACCGAATAAGCGAGGCATGCCCGCCAGTCGACTTCGCGCCACCAGGCGAGAATGCGCGAGAAATTCGCCATCACGGCCGCAACGGCCATGATCGGCACGGCTTCCTTCGGCCCGTACTGATAGACGAGTACCGGCATCAGCATGATCGACGAGCCGGTGCCGACGATGCCGGAGATGGTGCCGGCGAGCAGGCCGACGAGGAGGATGAAGAGGAAACCCAAATTGCCATCTTTCGCGATTCACTGATGCTGACACCATGGTGGCAGCCGGCCCAGGTTACGAGATCTAAATATCACCTGGAAAGGAACCGGTCGGGCCATCAAGGGAAGCTGTCATTGCGGCAACACGCAATTTGAGGTGAGCGAGGCGCCGTCCGATGTGGCGCGGTGTACCTGCTCACTCCGTTCCAAGCGCGGCGCGCTGTGGGAAGCCGGCGCAATTTCGCCTGACGTCGCCGCCGGACAATGTCGCGACCTATCGATGGGGCAGCCGCACCGTCAAACATCATTTGTGCGCCAGTTGCGGCTGCGGCACCTATTCGGAATCGCCGGACTGGTCGACCGGCAAGCCGGACTTCGACAATCCGAAGGTTGCCGTCAATGCGTGGCTGCTCGATGATTTCGAACTCGATGCGGTGCCGGTGACGGTGATCGATGGCAAGAACCTGTGGTGACGGGCGGCCGCCGCAGCGCACACCTGCTGGCTGGCGGCCGCAGCGAAAGCTGCTAGGATCGCGTCAAATAGCAGAACGGAGGATCGCCATGGACGCCGTGACCCCGCAGGGCGCGCAAACCGCCGACACCCATTCCCACCTCGTGCGCCCCGCCAGCATGGAGTGGCAGAAGACGCGCTTTCCCGGCTGCGAAGCCAAGACGCTGCTGTTCGACCGCAAGACCGGCCTGATGACCGCGCTGATGAAGTTTGCGCCCGGCGCGGTGCTGCCCGACCACGAGCACGTCAACATCGAGCAGACCTACGTGCTCGAAGGCTCGCTCGTCGACAAGGAGGGGCCGGCGCAGGGCATCGAGTGCAAGGCCGGCGAATTCATCTGGCGCGAGGAGGGCAGCCGCCACGTCGCCTGGTGTCCGCAAGGCGGACTGATGCTCGCGATCTTCCAGGTGCCGAACAAGTTCTTCGAGGCCGATGGCCGCGTCATCGACGCCGCGGGCGAGGATTGGGACGCGGCCTGGGGGCACACCGGGAAATAATCTATCTCAGCACGATCCACGCCGGCGCGTGATCGCTGGCGCTTTCCTCGCCGCGCACCTTGCGGTCGACGCCGGCTTTCAGCAGGCGCGGCGCGAGCTGTGGGCTCAGCAACAGGTGATCGAGCCGCAAGCCGGCGTCGCGCGGCCAGCGGTTGCGCTTGTAGTCCCAGAACGTGAACATCGGTTTTGACGGATGCAGCGTGCGGATCGCGTCGGTCCAGCCCTGGTCCAGCAACGCCTTGAACGCGGCGCGGCTCTTCGGCTGGATCAGCGCATCCTTGTCCCACGATTTCGTCGGATAGATATCCGACGCGGTCGGCGCGACATTGTAGTCGCCGGCCAGCACCACCGGGATATCCTGCTTGAGCAGTTTGGCGGCGTGCGACCGCAGCCGCTTGAACCAGTCGAGCTTGCAGTCGAATTTCGGTCCGGGCTGCGGATTTCCGTTCGGCAGATAAAGGCTGGCGATGAGGACGCCGTTGACGGCGGCTTCGATATAACGCGCCTCGTGATCGTCGCGGTTGCCGGGCAGCGCGGTCCGCGTCAGCACCGGTTCGGTCTTCCGCGCCAGAATGGCAACGCCGTTCCAGGTCTTTTGTCCGCACCACACCGCACCAAAGCCGGCCGTCTCGATCGCCGCAATCGGGAACTCGGCATCGGTCGATTTCAATTCCTGCAGGCAGATGACATCCGGTTTGGCCACGCGCAGCCAGCGCAAAAGGTTGGGCAGGCGGCGGTTCACATTATTGATGTTGAAGGTCGCTATCTTCATGTAGAGCTAG
>CADEDX010000276.1:4735-8459 GCA_902826195.1 uncultured Bradyrhizobium sp.
TCATCGTGCGTGCTGAAATCTGGAGTCTCCATGTCGAAACTGCGCTTCGCCGTTCTCGTGCTCGCCATCGGATGCTCCGGGTCAGCATTTGCCCAAGGCGGTGACGGGCGCGGCGCCTGCAAGACTGACTATGACAAATTTTGCGCCGGTACTGCGCCCGGCGGCGGCCGCGTCGTCGCGTGCCTGATCAAACAGCAGAACCAGCTCAGCGACGCCTGCAAGAACGTGTTGGCCAGCCGCAAGGTAAAGTAGAGCGCGCCCGGTCGCGGCAAAGATGAGCTAGGTGGACTCGGAAGCCGGCTCTGCCGGAGGCAGCGCAGGCGCTTCCACCGGGGCATGGCCGCCCTTGTAGATTCGCGCGTAACGCCGGCCGAGGCTGGTCATCACTTCATAACCGATGGTGCCGAAGTGATGGGCGAGTTCGTCGACGGTGATGCCTTCGCCGATCAGCGTCACCATGTGGCCGCGCCGCACGAGATTCTTGTTGAGATCGGTGACGTCGACGGCGATCAGGTCCATCGAAATCCGTCCCGCGATCGGACAGCGCCGGCCGGCGACCACGACTTCGGCGCCACGGGTGCCGTCATTGGAACTGGCGGCGCGGAGATAGCCGTCCGCGTAACCTGCGGAAACGATCGCGATCCGGGTCGGCCGCCGCGCCGTCCAGGTGCCGCCATAGCCGACGGTCTCGCCGCGCTCGACGTTGCGGATCTGCGCGATGCGCGCCTTCAATTCGACGACCGGCTGCATCGGATTGTCCGCTTCCGGCGTCGGATTGATGCCGTACAGCGCGCAGCCCGGCCGCACCAGGTCGAACACGAATTGCGATCCTAGGAAAATGCCGGACGAATTCGCCAGCGACGCCGGCACGCCGGAAAACGCGCTGGCGATTTCGCGAAAGGCCGCAAGTTGGCGGGCGTTGGCGGGATTGTTGAGCAGTTCCGCGGAGGCGAGGTGGCTCATGACCAGCGTGATGCCGTGGTCGCCGGCATTGATCCGCGGGATGAGGCCTTGCGCCTCGGCCATCGTCATGCCGAGCCGGTTCATACCGGTATCGATGTGGATGGCCGCGCCGCCCGACCAGCCCGTGCGGCGGCAGAAGACGTCCCATTCGGCGAGCTGGTTGAGGTCGCCGAGCACGGGCTTGCAGTCGATCTCGGCATAGGCCTCGCCGGTATTCTGGAAGAAGCCGCTGAGCACGTAGATCGCGGCCGCCGCCGGCACCGCCGCGCGAACCACGCGGGCCTCATCGGTCGTGGCGACGAAAAATGTTTTGCAGCCGGCCCGCGAAAGCGCGCCTGCGACCTGCGCGGCGCCGCAGCCATAGGCGTCCGCCTTGACGACCCCGGCGCATTCGGCCGGCACCGCCGTCTTTTCCAGCTTGCGCCAGTTGGCGACGATGGCGTCGAGATCGACCGTCAGCACGCCGGTGGCGGTGGCGGGAGGCGCCTGGTTGGCCTCGGACGAGAGCGGGGTGGCGTGCGGAACGGATTTGGGGTCGGGGGCGATGTTCATCGCCACATTTTAGATTGTTTTCCAGCGAAGTGGAAAGCAGTTCGCGTCAAGAAAACGCGTCAAAACCAGAATCTGGAGCCCCGTCCGATTTAATCGGAACGGAAAAGGCTCCAGGCGCCGCACGCGGCGGTTCAACCGCCGTTCGTCTCAATAGCTTCGGTCGGGTATGTGCCCGTCCTGCGCGAGATCGCTGAAGCGTGTGAATTGGCCTTCGAACTGCAGGTCCACGGTGCCGGTCGGACCGTGGCGCTGCTTGGCGATGATGACTTCGGCCTTGCCGTGCACCAGCGACATGTCGAGCTGCCACTTCTCGTATTCCGGGGTGCCGATCCGCGGCTCCTTGTTGGCGAGGTAGTATTCCTCGCGGTACACGAAGATCACGACGTCGGCGTCCTGCTCGATCGAGCCGGATTCGCGCAGGTCCGACAATTGCGGCCGCTTGTCGTCGCGGCTTTCGACCTGGCGCGACAGCTGTGACAGCGCGATGATCGGAACATTGAGCTCCTTGGCGAGCGCCTTGAGGCCGGTGGTGATTTCGGTCACCTCCTGCACGCGATTGTCCGAGCGCTTGCCCGAGCCCTGCAGCAGCTGGATGTAGTCGATGATGATGAGGTCGAGGCCCTTTTGGCGCTTCAGCCGCCGCGCCCGCGCGGTGAGCTGCGAGATCGACAGGCCGCCGGTTTCGTCGACATAGAGCGGCAGCGACTGCAGTTCGATCGAGTAGTCGCGGATCTTTTCGAAGTCGGCCTCGCTGATGCCGCCGCGGCGGATCATGCTGGAGGAGATGCTGGTCTGTTCGGCGAGAATACGCGTGGCGAGCTGCTCGCCGGACATTTCGCAGGAGAAGAAGCCGACGATGCCGCCATTGACCGATTTCATCGTGCCGTCGGTCTGGACCTCGGCGCGGTGCGCCCTGGCGATGTTGTAGGCGATGTTGGTGGCCAGCGATGTCTTGCCCATGCCGGGACGGCCGGCGAGGACGATCAGGTCGGAGGCCTGCAGTCCGCCCATCTTGGTGTCGAGGTCGCGCAGGCCGGTTGCGATGCCTGACAGGCTGCCGTCGCGCTGGAACGCCTTGGCGGCCATGTCGACCGCGGTGGTGAGCGCCTGCGAAAAGCGCTGGAAGCCGCCGTCATAGCGGCCGGATTCGGCGAGTTCGTAGAGCTGGCGCTCGGCATCTTCGATCTGCGTGCGCGGGGTGAAATCGACAGGCGCGTCGAACGCGACGTTGACCATGTCCTCACCGATCCGGATCAGGTCGCGGCGCAACGACATGTCGTAGACGGTGCGCCCGTAATCCTGCGCATTGATGATCGTGGTGGCTTCGGCCGCGAGGCGTGCAAGATATTGCCCGACCGTCATGCCGCCAATGTCGGTGTCGGCCGGCAGAAACGTTTTGAGCGTGACGGGCGTCGCCACCTTGCCCATCCGGATCAGGCTGCTGGCGGTGTCGAAAATGGTCTGGTGGATCGGCTCGAAGAAGTGCTTTGATTCCAGAAAGTCGGAAACCCGGTAGAATGCGTCGTTGTTGACGAGAATGGCGCCCAGCAGGCTCTGCTCCGCTTCGATATTGTGTGGCGCGCTCCGGTAAACCGGAGTTCCTGCGTCGGGAGCGAGTTTCAGGACGTTCGAATCAGTCAGAGCCATGGCGTCAGGTTATGCTCGTGATTTTTGGCGTTGCCAGCGTTTCCGAAGAGGGGCCGCGATAAAGCGCCTGTCGCGGGCAAAGCGGAAGCAAAAGCTCCGCGCTATGCACCGTTCTTCTAAAATGTGGATGACTTCGATGGCCCGCGGCGCCGCGCTTGACGGGCTTTCGGCCAAAACGCGGCGATACCCGCGCGCTTTTGCGCAAAATGCCACCTGAAATCTTAGGAAGGCCTGAACCGTACCGCGTCTTCGACAGTCCAATCTGGAGGCGCGGGGAACTTTCGCGCTGGGTCTTAAGCGTTGGTCAAACCAGCATCAGGTAGACGAACGCAAACAAGGTGGCGCCGATCCCGATGGCGATCAGGGCATAATCGACCCTGATGTCGGAATCGAACGGCGCTGGGTAAATCTGCTGGTTCATGGCGGTATTTCTAGGGTTGGCCGCCGGGAAACTCTGTGAAGTAGATCACATCGAGCGTGGTTTTCTTCGCCGCAGATGAAGTGGTTAATGAATCGGGAACGAGCTGGCGACTGTCGAGTTGCCCAGCATACGGACCGGAGG
>CADEDX010000277.1 GCA_902826195.1 uncultured Bradyrhizobium sp.
CTCGAGCATGATGAAGGCGATTGCCCCCCACAACGGCCCCAGCACGTGATGCACACCGCCGAGCACGGTCATCAGCAGGGAGTCGCCAGCGTGCTGCCAGCTCAGATTATTGGCATAGACGCCCTCCAGCATAAGAGTCAGCAAGGCGCCGCCGAGGCCGACGAATGTGCCGGTCAGGACCAGCGCGCCGTGCCGGAAACGGTGAACGTCGTAGCCGAGGCTGCTGGTACGCTGCTCGTTGTCCCGGATCGCTTGCAAGACGCGGCCGAACGGCGAATGAGCGACGCGCCACAACAGCCAAATGCTGGCCACAGTGACCGCAATAACAAAGACATGAAACGACCATGCGGTTGTGAAGATCGTGCGGTGAACACCCTGCAAGCCGTTCTCGCCGCCGGTCACGGCGGTCCATTTGAACGCGACCTCGAAGGCGATTTGTGAAAAGGCGAGCGTGAGCAGCGAAAAGTACAGGCCCCTCCGGCGCAGGATGATGGCGCCAATCGCAAGCGCAAGCAGGGCTGAAAAGACGGTTGCGAACACGAGCGACACGAGTTCGTTGCCGTAGCGGCCAAGAATGAAGAATGCGGCTGCGTAGCTCGCGCAGCCAAAGAACACGGAGGCGCCGAAAGGCACGAGGCCGGTATAGCCGACCAGCAGGTTCACACCGGCGCCGTAGAGCGTGTAGATGGCAATCTGCGTAATCAAAGAGATCGGCGAGCCGAGCAGCGACCAAAGTCCGGTTAGTGCGGCGAGAACAAGTGCGGTGACGAACGCCGGATGATTTAGCGCGGCAAGGCGTGTCACTCGAACCTCTCCCAGCGTTCGCCGAACAGTCCGCGCGGGCGGATGAGGAGGATGGCGGCCATCAGGACGTACATGGCGGCGCCCGACCATTCCGGCTGGAATTGGATGGTCATAGCGGTGGTGATGCCGACAAGGAGGCCGGCGACGATGGCGCCGAGGAAGGAGCCGAGGCCACCGATGGTGACGATCACGAAGGCCGGCATGATGGCGCCGGCGGCCATCGACGGCGTGATGGTCCACAGCGGCGCGGCCAGCATTCCGCCGAGGCCGGCGAGCAGGCAGCCGATACCGAACACGCCGGTGAAGACGATCGGCAGGTTGATGCCGAGCAAACCGACCATTTCCGGGTCGCGCGAGCCGGCGCGGATGATCCGCCCGTACGGTGTGTAGGCGAGGAACGCCCAGAACAGCACAAGCACCAGCGCAGTCGTGACCAGTACGAACAACCGGTACTTGGTGATCAGGATCGGACCGTATTCGACGAATCCTGCGAGGAATTTTGGCGCGGCGAAGGGCACCGGTGCGCCGCCGAAGATCAGCCGCAGAACGGCCTCTGCGAGCAGTGCGAGCGCAAACGTCAGGATCAGCCCGAGCAGCGGCTCCTTGCCATAGAGATGCCGGATCAGCACCATCTCGACGACCACGCCGATCGCGCCGGTCAGCAGAGGGGCGGCGAGGGCGGCCCACCAGCCGAATTCCTTGCCGAGCGCATAGGCGAGGTAGGCGCCGACAGCGAAGAAGGCGCCGTGAGCAAAATTCACAATGCCGAGCATTCCGAAGATGATCGACAGACCGATCGCTATCAGCACATAGAGAAAGCCCAACACCAGGCCATTGACGGCTTGCGACAGGATCATATCGAGCATGGCGTCATCCGCTATTGGTTGCGTTGCGCGATGTACAGGCTATTGCCCGTGACATCGCGCAACGCCGGTAAGCGACGTCAGAGCGAGTCCATTTTGCAAGCGCTCTCGGCCTTCGTGCCGAAGGCCTTGGCGACGTCGTCCGGCGTCTTCGGCAGTTCCGCCTTGACGTCGAAATAGTCCCATTTGTCGGTGATTTTCGGGTGGATGCCCGCCACCAGGAGACGGCCCGTCATCTGATGGTCGAAGTCGCGATAGCCGATGTCCATGTCGCCGCGACGATACTTCCATGCCTCGAGTGCCTGGACGATTGCGGCGGGCTCAGTCGATTTCGCCATCTCGATGGAGTCGAGCAGACTCTTCATGCCGAGCCAGCCCATCCAGGCCTTGTCGGCAGCTGGCCTGTTGTATTTCTTCTGATAGGCTGCTGCCATCGCCTGCTCCTCAGGCGAATTGTCCGGGTTTTTGTACCACCAGGTGATGGTGTAGAGCCCGTCGGCGGCCTCGGGACCGACGCCCCACAAATCAGTGTTGCCGACCGAGATCTCGGCGAAAGGAATCTTGCCCTTCATGCCGAGTTCGTTCCACTGCTTGAGGAAAGTCGTCAGATCGCTCGCAGCGATGCCGCCAATCACGACGTCCGGCTTCGCGGCGCGGATCTTCAGGATGAACGAAGAATAATCCGGCGTACCCACCGGGACTTCGTCGGCGCCGACCACAGTGCCGCCGTTGGCAGTGATGTAATCGGTGAACGCGCGCTTGATATCCTGGCCGAAGGCGTAGGAGGCAGTGAGCAGGTACCACTTCTTGCCGATCGAGGCGCAATAGGGGGCAAGGATGCGTGCGTGTACGTCGACTGGCGGCTGCAGACGGAACGTATATTTGTTGCAGGATTTTCCGGTCAGGTCGCCAGTGGCGGCATTGGCAGCGACGTACGGTATCTTGGCTTTCTTGGCGACCGACGAGATGGCCAGTGCGAACGAAGACAGCGCGCCGCCGACCATGCCGACGACTTTCTGTTCGCCGACAAGACGTTCTGCACTTTGCTGCGCACCTTGCGGGTTCGGCTCGTCCAGCCAGACGATCTCGGCAGGTCTACCCAGCAGCATGTTGTTGCGCTGTTCCAACGCCAGCATGCCCCCTTGGGCCAGGTATTCCGCCTGATCGACGATCGAGCCGGTCTTGGCCCAGATCATTCCGATCTTGATCGGCTCTGCTGCGGCAGCGTTGCCGATATAGGGCATACCAAGGCGGGATGCGACGAGCGACGTGGCGCCCAAAAGCAAACCGCGTCTGCCGACACGCGGGCCTGTCGCCGGACCTTTGCTTGTTGGTTCCGTCATTCCATCCTCCCCTGGTCATACGAGCCGGTCGTCGCCGGCGGGCCGTCGTGCGGCTCTGTGCGAGCAGCCCTAGCATGACTGGAATTGAATTCCAACAATGCTGCGCCGGATATGGAATCCAATTCCACTCCCGTAATGAGTGTGCTAGAGCCGCGCGGAAACAACGTAAACTCGCGCCTGATCAGGGGATGGAATTGTGAATCAGGAAGCCTTGATGTTGAAGAACCCCGATCCCGCCGAGGCGCCGAGCGGACTTCTGGAGCGTACCCTCGGCGTGCTCGAACTCCTCGCGGCCAATGCCCACGGCAGGCTGTTGTTCGAGATCGCCGATTCTCTTCACATCCCGCGCAGTGCGACGCACCGCGTGCTGACCAGCCTGATCGAACACGGCTACGTTAGACAGGAGCGCGAGCAGGGCGCTTACCAGCTGACTGCCAAGATCGCCTCGCTTGCCTTTACTTTCCTAGCCGGCAGCGGCGTTACCGATTTCGCCCAGCCGCTGCTCGATCGTCTGGCGAGGGAGAGTGGCGAGCTGGTGCGTCTCGCCATGATTGACGGACGCGAACTCGTTTGGGTCGCCAAGGCCCAGGGATCTCCCGCGGGCTTACGCTACGATCCGGACATGGGGCAGGTGGGCCGATTGTCCTGTTCCGCCAGTGGTCATGCCTGGCTGTCGTGCCTCTCGGACGATGATGCGCGCGCGCTGGTCGAGAAGCAGGGCTATGGGCTTCGCGAACACTACGGACCGCGCGCACCGGAAAGCTGGCCGGCGCTGTTGAAATATCTGCGGCAGACGCGCAAGCGCGGGTTCAGCATTTGCATGCAGACTTATACCCCATGGATGAGTGCAACCGCAGCTCCGATCCGCCATCCCAGAAACAAGGAGGTGACCGGCGCTGTGGTGATCGCCGGTCCTCACATCCGGCTGACCGAGGAGCGGATGCTGGAACTGGCGCCGGCTCTGCTGCAGACCGTGCAGGAACTTTCGATGGCGACATTGGCTTCGTCCGGCCTTCAGGGCAGGCGGCCTCACGGCAGCTTCTTTGAAACGAATGCATCCTGAACAACGCGGACTCGAACTCTATCGGATGATGGCATGACGCTTCCGACGCTTGGCGCTCACACCTTCGGGTTCACATGGGATTGTCCGGCCGAAGCCGCCATTGAGCGACTCGCTGACGTTGGCTATCGCACCATTCAGTTGATGGCATCGCCGCCGCATTTCGATCCCTGGACGGAGGATGCCGATCGAACGCGACGAATTCGTGCGCTCTTCGAGCGTTACGGTCTGTCCTTGCTGGCGCTCGATCTCGCCAGCAGCGACATCAATCTCGCGAGCCCGGCGTCCCATGTGGTCGATTTTGCGGTCGAGGCCTATGCGGCGACGATTGATCGCGCTGCCGAGCTTGGAGCGCACTGGATCTGCGTCGGCTCCGGACGCCGTCACGCGCTACTCGCGAAAGCCAATACACGGCTGATGCCGGGTTTTCGCGAAGCTTTCGCCCGCATTCAAGAGAAGGCACAACGCTCCGGCATTTCGATCATTCTTGAAAACCATCCGCAGGGACTTCTCGCGAGTGCCAGCGATATTGTTCGTTTCCTAGATGCCGAAGGTTATACCGAGATGCCCGTGATCTACGATGTCGCCAACGCCTTTGCGATTGGCGAGGATCCAGTCGAGGGGATGAAGGTTCTGTGGCCGCGTCTTGGCATCGTTCATCTGTCGGACGCCCCGAAAGGCCAATGGCGGCACGATCCGATCGGCTCAGGCGAGATCGACTTTTTCGCCATTGCGGGACTGCTACGGGAGCAGAACTATGCAGGCAGGATCGTGCTGGAAATCCTGTCGGACCGGCCGCTCGATGATCTGAAAGCGGGCGCCGCTGCGCTGAAAAAGCTGGGATTGGCCTTCGCGATCGACGCGTGATGCGGTCGACTCAGGCGGTGCGGATCCACAGCAGCGAACGTTCCCAGTTGGTGCGGCTCCTCCATCATGCGCCGCGGAGGCCTACTTGACCGCTTCTCCATAGGCGCGGAGACTCAGGGGGAGAGACACGCAGCAACGCCGAAACGGTGCATGTAGCCGTTAATCGATCTTGAAGGCCGGCGAAGGCTAAGTCGAGTGTCGGGAGCGACGGCTTCTGGCGCAAAAGCGGCATTAGGCTGAACCCCGATGTCGGCTCAGGATTAGAAGCCAGCTACGCCTTTTGTAGCGTTGTCGCGCGCAACGGGACGATTCAACCCTTAGCCTTCTCGGATTTCGCTTTGCAGTGCCGAAGCCGGTCGATGAACTGCAAGGCTTCGACGAGAGGCGGCGACTTGGCGGCCAACGCCTACACGGTTGCGAGGCGCCGCCCCTCAAATTTTTGAATGGATCGTTATCGAACATTGGTACTCATTTCGTGAGTCCCACTACAGGTGACCTCGTCGTGCACGTTGCGTCAGTATGCGAGTTCGGCTTGAGCGCGCCGGCTCAGACCGGACAGGTTCATGGTCAGCGCGCGTTTCACCGGCGGCAGATAGTTGATGACGCTGAGCCGCACATTGCGAGCCTGGCGCGCCAGCATGCCGTGTGTCATGGCCATTTGCGTAAGGCCCTCGGCAAGTTCCAGCACTTTGCGCGCCGCCGGCCTGCGTAGCTGCTCGTATGCGTCAAGAGTCTCTTCCGGCTGTGCGCCGCTGACAACGCGCGCCAGCACGCGGCCGAGCACGGTAGCGTCGACGAGGCCGGTGTTCATGCCCTGCCCACCGGCCGGGCTATGCACGTGCGCGGCGTCGCCCATGATGAAGAGCCGACCGCGCCGATACGATTTCGCCAAACGGTGATGGATGCGAAATCGCGAACTCCAATCGACGCGGTGGACCGTTGCATTGGCGTTGGTCGGACCGTAGTCGTCGATGACGTTCTGTATGCAGGCGACGTCAGGATGCTCCGGCGCGTTCTCCATGGCGACGACGATGCGGAAATTGCCGTTCGGCAGCGGCGCGACGACGAGCGGCCCGCGCTCCGTAAAAAACAAAAACACCTCTCCGCGCCCCGGCTTCCAATCCATTTCGACATCAGCGAGCACGAACGAGTGAGCGTATTGTGCGCCATCGAAGTCGATACCGGCGCTTTCGCGCACAATCGAGTGCATGCCGTCGGCACCGACGACGTAACGTGCGTCGATCGCGAGTTGGGCGTCGGCGTCACGCAGCCAGGCCCTGGCGTATTCATCGTGCTGCTCAATGCGTTCGGCCACCACGCCGCGATGGATACGCCCGCCAAGTTCCGCATGGCGTCCGGCAAGCACTCGCTCCGTCGTATCCTGGGGCGTCATCAGCAAATAGGAAAATTTCGATGGCAGCGCATCGAAGCTCAGCTGCACCAGCGCCCGGTCGCGATCCCGGATCGAGAAACGCGAAAGCTTGAGCCCTGTGTCCGAGAGCCGATCCGCCACACCAAGTGTCTCAAGGGCCTCCAGTGTGTGGGCGTGGATAACGGCGGCGCGGGACTTATTCTGCCCGACCGCGAGCTTGTCGATCAGCACATGATCGACGCCTGCCTGAGCAAGCGAGATGGCGAGTGCAAGGCCGGTTGGTCCAGCGCCGACGATCAAAACATCGGTTTTTGTGGGAAAACTTGACATCTCGCGTCCTCCTGCAGGGGCGGCGAGTTGTCTAACCCGGCCAACCATCCCATAATGAACTGTACTGAACGGTTCGTACTGTTCGGTACAGTTCATATTCGAGGACAAATGGCCAGTCAAGAAAAAAGTGTACATGCTGGTACGATTTCTCCGCTGGAGGACTCGGCTCGAAAGTCCCGGCGCGATCTGAAACGCGACACGATCCTCACCGTCGCCAAGGAAATGTTCTTCGCGCAGGGCTATTCGGGGGTATCGATGGACGAAATCGTGGCGCGGGTCAGTGGCTCGAAGGCGACGCTGTATTCGCATTTTCCGTCGAAAGACCAGTTGCTACTGGGGTTGGTGAAGGAGGCGACGGTCGGCGCCATCTCCGAGGCTGTGCATCCCGATCCCGGCCAAGACTTCTCCGCGTTCCTGCGCAATTACGGGCGCATCGGCATGCGGTGGCGGACATCAGCCGATGTCGTGGGTCTGGAGCGGCTGGCCGCGTCCGAAGCGTTGCGGTTTCCGGAGTTCGGCCGCACCTGTTACGAAGAAGGCGTGCTTCCGAACCGGCAGCTGGCGGCAGACATATTCGCAAACGCAATGGATCGCGGCGCGTTGCGCCGGACCGATCCATTGCTCGCAACAGATCAGTTCATGGGCATGTGCGCCGGCTGGATGTGGCGGCGGCAGATCTGGGGCATCACAGGTGCGCCGGGCGCGGCCCAAATCAATGCCAGTGTAGATGCAGCGGTCGAGACATTCGTGCACGGCTACGCCAATACGGGAGCGCGCGGGAAGAAAAAAGTCATCGAACCAGCTCAAGCGCGCGTGAATTTGCCCGCGGCGGCCCCTGCGCAGCAACCTGCGAAATTGCGCCGGGAGCTCAAGCGGGAAGCCATTCTCGCCGCCGCGAAGCAGCTGTTCTTCGCCGAAGGTTACGCCAACGTGTCGATGCATCGCGTCGTCGAGCGCGTCGGCGGCTCCAAAGCCACTCTCTACAGCCACTTTCCCTCCAAGGAGGCGCTACTGCTCGCGATCGTGCAAGACGTCGAGGCCGGGCCATCGCTAGATGCGCCGCCCGGCGTGCGCGGGTTTCCGACGGACTTTCGCGCATGGCTAAGTGGCTTTGGCCGCGCAGCCGCTGGCTGGCTGATGTCTGAGGAATTCATTTCGCTGCAGCGTCTGGCTGCCGGGGAGGCGGTGCAATTGCCGAAAGTCAGCAAGGCATTCTACGAGGCCGGCATCGTTCCAGCGTTCACCCGATTTGCCGGTTATTTTTCCGATGCGATGGACCGCGGTGAGCTGCACCGCGCGCCCGCCGGGCTTGCGGCCGAGCAGTTTGTCGAGATGTGCACCGGCGGCAAAATGCGACAGGTCATTTGGGGCATATCTGCGCCGCCGTCTGAAAGCGAAATCGCCGGGCAGGTGGATGCAGCAGTCGCAACATTCATGGATGGTAACGTGAAGCGATAGCGCATAGTGACGTAAGGGGCTTATCGCGCTTTCACGATCATTCTGGCAGCAATTCTTCCGAGGATACGTCGAGCAGCGTCAGACGCCCAACGATGCATTATTAGCGCTGACCTGACTGTAACGGCCGCTTGAGGCGCAATCGGGACGCTCACACATGCGACGTTTGAACTTGTGATAAATCGCGAAGCGGTAGCCGCAATCAGGCCGGCGTATAGATAATGAGTTTCAGGGTAGGATCGTCATTGGCTTGGAAACTTGCGTGCGCAAAACGCAGTAGACCCTTTTTACGATGTCGCAAACGCTTGATGCCTCCGGAGCCGCCCCCGACATCATGGGGCTCCCACCATCACC
>CADEDX010000278.1 GCA_902826195.1 uncultured Bradyrhizobium sp.
CCCGCAAAGTCGATCGGCTGCGCCGCATGCGCGCAAAGCGACGGCGGCAGATGACGCAGCGGCTCTGGAACGGTCCAGTCGCCCATGCCCTCCTGCCCGGTCGCCAGCACGATCTTCCGTGCAAACAGCATATCGAAGCCATCAGCCGTTTGCACCCTGGCCGCGAGCAATCCGCCCGGTGCCGGCGATATCTCGACGACCGCACAGCCATTGCGCACCGGCACGTCCACGATCCGCCTGAACCAGAGCAGATATTCCGCCCAGAGTTCACGCGAGATCAGGTCGAGCTTTCGCCAATCCTCCTCGCCGAACCGCGCTTCGTGCCAGGACTGATAGGTCAGGCTCGGAATATCGAGGTCCGGTCCGGTAAAATGTTTTGGGCTTCGCAGCGTTTGCATGCGCGCATAGGTGAGCCACGGTCCCTCCTGCCCCTCTTCGGACTTGTCAAGCACGAGGATGTTGCTGACTTGCGAGCGCAACAGGCCGAACGCCGTCGCGAGCCCGGATTGCCCGGCGCCCACAATCAGCACGTCGAGCGCTGGCCTGTCGTCCGGGGCGAGCTTTGGCGTCAGCCACGCCGCATCCGGATGCGCGGTCTTGGCGAGATCGGCGCGAACCCGGTCTTCGAGCGCGGCAACGGCGTCGTTCATGCCACGAGCCAACCGCCGTCGACCGGCATCACGGTGCCGGTTGTGAACGAAGACGCGCCGCTGGCCAGATGCAGCGCGGTCTGGGCCACCTCCTCGGCCTGGCCGAACCGCTTCATGGCGTGGCGGTTGCGGGAGGCTTCGCGCACCGGTTCGGGGTCGGCGTGACGGGCAAAACTCCGCCGCAGCATCGGGGTGTCGATGGCGCCCGGCGCGATCGCGTTGACGCGAATGCCATCGGTGGCGAAATCGAGCGCCATCGTCCGCGTCAGGCTGATGATCGCGCCCTTTGCGGCGATGTACGCCGTGTTGCCGCGGCCACCGGCGATCGCAAGCTGAGACGCCAGCGTGATGATCGAGCCGCCGCCCTGCCGCTGCATTTCAGGGATCGCGGCGCGCGCCCATAGCCAGGTGCCGCCGACATTGGTGCGTAACACCGCGTCCCAATCGGCGGGATCGGTGGTCAGCACCGTCCCGCCGCAGGAAAAGCCGGCCGCCGTCATCAGTACGTCGAGGCGCCCGCGCCGCGTCGTCACATTACCAACCGTGTCCTTCGCAAAATCGGCCTCGCCGACATCGCCGACATGCAGCGATGCCTCGCCCTTCGCTCCTTCGATTGCCGCCAGCGTTTCCTGCAAGCCCGCGCCATCGCGATCGACCAGCGCAACAAACGCGCCTTCTTTCGCAAACAGCACCGCGCTGGCCCGGCCGATGCCGGAGCCGGCGCCGGTCACGATCGCCGTCCGCCCTGCCAGTCTCATGTCAGTTGTCCTCCCGATGCCGCTTCCACCACGCGCTCAGATCCACGGCCGAGTCAGCGCAGCCGAACCGCGCGCGCCAGCCGAATTCTTCCGCCATGCGCGCAACCGACAGCGGCGCGCGGTCGGCGGCACTATGCAGGTCGACGGTTGCCACTTCACCGGCATCGGCCAGCCGGCAAACAAGGCCCGGATGCAACGCGGCGAGTTCCTCACCCCATTGCAACGCCGACCATTCCATGCCGCTTGAGATGTTATAGAGTTGATACTCCGGCTTCGGCGCCTCGATCAGCAACGACACGGCATCCGCAACATCGGCCGCATAGATCCAGTCCCTGACGCCCGGGGCCGACAGGGTAGCCTGGTACCCTCCCCGCATCGCCGACAGGATCTGCGCCTGCGGGCTCGGCGTGTCGCGAACGTCGTTGCCGCGCTCCCAGGGGCCGAACACCGCGCTCCGCCGCACGCTGCTGATTTCCTGCTGCCACAGACCGGCCAGCCGCGCAGCACCCTTCTCGGATCCGACTTTGCTGATCGCATCGAACGAGCCCCCGTCACACGGCGTTTCTTCATCGAGCAGCTTGTGCCGGAATGCACTCGCGCCATAGGCGGCTGCGGACGACAGATTGATAATGCGTTTGACGCCGGTCTTCTGTGCCGCCATCAGAATCGGCGTCTGCGCCAGCAAATTGACCTGCAAAATGGTCTCGGGATCGCTCGACTCGCGTTCCGGTCCGGCGGTGATCGCAGCCCCCAGGATGATGGCGTCGTAACCGGCCGTCACCACGCCCTGCACGGCCTGGCTATCCCTGACATCGCCCTGGACAGCCGTCAGCTGGTCACCATATCCCACAAAATCCTTCGTTGCATCGGGCGGCAGGCCCGCGCGATCGAACAATGTCACGGCATGACCGCGCGCCAGCAACGCTGCAGCAATACTGAGCCCGACGAAGCCGGCACCGCCGAAGACAAGAACCTTCATCGCTCAATCCGGAAATATCGCGCCGGGCGGATCACAGCAGCGTCGCACCAAAATTCTGCTCCGGGTCCATATCGGGCATCAGCCGCCCGGTTGGCTTCGCCGCCTCGCCGCCGCTACGCGACAGGAAGCGGCCGGTGCCCGCTTCGACCGAACGCTTGCCGTCCGCCACGACGACGCGCCCGCGCGACAGCACCGTCGTCGGCCATCCCTGCAGCTTGCGGCCGGCGAACGGCGTGTAGCCCGTCAAATCGTGCATCATCGCGTCGCCCAGCGTCACCTCGCGCGCCGGATCCCAGATCGCGACGTCGGCATCGGCGCCGACCGCGATCGAGCCCTTGCGCGGGTGCAGGTTGTAGATCTTTGCCGGCGCGGTCGCGGTCAGTTCGACGAACTTTTCGACACCCAGCCGCCCCTTCGACACCATGGCGTCGAACAGCAGCGGCAGACGGACTTCGAGGCCGGGCAGCCCATTCGCCACCTGCTTGAAATTCGGATTGAGGCCCGCGCGCAACTTGCCGGTCTCGTCAAACCGGTACGGCGCGTGATCGGATGACACGGTCTGGAGATCGCCGAGCGCCAGCGCCTGCCACAGCGCTTCCTGATCGGCCGTCGTGCGCGGCGGTGGGCTGCACATCCACTTGGCGCCTTCGACGCCGGGCTTGTCGAGATCAGCGGCGGTGAGAAACAGATATTGCGGGCAGGTTTCCGCGAACACTTTCAGTCCCTGCCCGCGCGCATCGCGAATGACTTTAGCGCCTTCCGCAGTCGAGACGTGAAAAATCATGATCGGCTGATCGATCAGCGCGGCCATCCCGATGAGCCGGTTGAACGCCTCGGCCTCCGAGACACGGGCGTGGCTAACGGCGTGATATTTTGGCGCGGTATAACCGCGCGCCAACAGCCGCTTCACCATCCAGGCGATGATGCCGTGATTTTCGGCGTGGGCGCAGAGCATGGCACCGCCATCGCGCGCCGCAAGCAGAATGTCGAGCAGCGGTTCGTCGTCGATCTTCAGGCGATCATACGTCATGAAGATCTTGATCGAACCGTGGCCCTGCTTGATCAGATCAGGCAGATCTTTTTCCAGCGTCTCCTTGGTCGGATCGGCGATGATCATGTGGAACGCGTAGTCGATCACCGCGCCCTTCTTCGCGAGCGCGTGATACTCCTCCAGCACCTGCGGCAGCTTCATGCCGACATGCTGGGCCGCGAATGGGATCACAGTGGTGGTCCCGCCGAAGGCCGCCGAGACGGTAGCGCTCTCGAAGGTATCGGCGTTCACGATGCCTGCGGCCGAGAGCTGCTCGATATGGGCATGGCTGTCGACACCGCCGGGCAGCACCAGTCTGCCCCGCGCGTCGATCTCTCGCTTTGCACCCGGCAACCCGCGGCCAACGGCGACGATTGTCTCGCCTGATATGGCGACGTCGGCCTCGAACACGTCGCTCACGGTCGCGACGCGTCCGCCGCGGATGACGAGGTCGTAGACGGGCTCGGTCATGCTAGATTCTCCGGTATCAAGTCCAAAAACCTTAAGCCCTGCACTGGCCGGATGAAAGCACAGATCGTGCCGTTCACCGCTCCTTGTGCATTGCCTTCTTTCACCTTGTTGGGCGGCGCTCTTGCTGTATCATCCGACGCGCCATTCCCTGGGAAAACACCATGTTCCGACCGCGCATTCTCGTCATCAATCCGAACTCCAACCAGCTCGTGACCCAGGGGCTGGAACAGGCCTTGAAGCCGCTCGACTTCGACGGTGGACCGGAGATCGTCTGCGAGACGCTGGCCGAAGGCCCTTACGGTATCGAGAGCCAGGCCGATGTCGATGGTGTGGCGATGCCGCTGCGCCGCCTCGTCGAGGGCGACAACCAGTCGGCCGCTTTCGTCATCGCCTGCTACAGCGATCCCGGCCTGCATGTCTGCCGCGAGGCCACCGACCGGCCGGTGTTCGGTATCGCCGAATGCGGCGTGCTGACGGCGCTGGCGCGCGCCGAAACCTTTGGCGTGATTGCGATCGCGCAACGCTCGATCCGCCGTCACGTACGTTATCTCCGGCAGATGGGCCTGACCGATCGCCTGACCAACGAGCGGCCGCTCAACATGAGCGTGGCCGAGACCGCGTCGGGCGAAGGAACGCTGGCGAAGATGATCGAGGTCGGGCGCGCGCTCAAGGACGAGGACGGCTCCGGCGCCATCGTGATGGGCTGCGCCGGCATGGCGCGCCATCGCCGGCCGCTCGAACAGGCGCTCGGCATTCCCGTGATCGATCCGACCCAGGCGGCCGTGACCATGGCGCTGGGCACGGTGCAGTTCGGGCATCACTAGATTCTTGTCCTTAGGCGTTTTCTTCACGCGAACCGGTATCCACCCCGGATCAAGTCCGGGGCAGGCTTTCGCTCGAAAACGCTCCAAGCAGCGCGGGACATCTAGTTTTCCGGCGGCAGCACCACGCCGGTCTGGCTGGCGATCAGGCCGTAATGCTCGATGCGGCGATGGAGCGCGAAATTGAAGATCGTCTCCTTGCCAAAGACCGTGGCGTCGAGATCGCAGGGGTGAATCAGCAGTTCGTCCTCCTCCGTCGTGGCCTCGGCGACGATCTCGCCGTCGGGATCGACGATCAGGCTGCCGCCGATCAAGGGATGGCCATCCTCCACACCGGCCTTGGCAACGCTTACGACCCAGGTCGAGTTCTGGTACGCGCCGGCCTGCGCGGAGAGCCGGTTATGGAATAGCCGCTTCTCCGGCCCCTCCTCGCTCTTCTCGGAATTGATCGACGGCGTGTTGTAGCCGATCAGCACCATCTCGACGCCTTGCAGACCCATCACGCGATAGGTCTCTGGCCAGCGCCGGTCCTTGCAGACCGCCATGCCAAAAATACCGCCGAGCGCGCGCCAGACCTTGAAGCCGAGATCGCCCGGCTCGAAGTAGCGCTTCTCCAGATGCTGGAACGCGCGCTTGGTGTCGAACTCGGAGTGGCCGGGCAAATGCACCTTGCGGTACTTGCCGACGATCTTTGCGGATTTGTCGGTGAGGATGCAGGTGTTGAAATGATGCCCGTCCGGCGTCAGCTCGGCATAGCCGAAGTTCATCGCGATCTGATGCTGCGCGGCGCGTTCGAACAACGGCTTTGTCGCTGCGTTCGGCATCTCGCGTTCGAACCAGGTATCGACCTCGGCCTGATCTTCCATGTACCAGCGCGGAAAGAACGTGGTGAGCGCGAGTTCAGGATAGACGATGAGGTCGGCGCCCTTCGCCTTGGCCTCATCCATCAGCGCGATCATGCGCTTGACGACGGCCTCGCGGCTCTCGGCTTTCTGGATCGGTCCCAGCTGGGCGGCGGCTACATTGATGACGCGCATAAATATCTTCCTGAATGCTACCGTTTAGGGCAGCGTTTGCATGCAAATAAAGCAGGTTTCGGAGTTCGAAGTCCGATCTGGTTCAACCGGCGTGAGCGGCAGTTAAAGTTTTGGTTTGCGCGAAGTCAATTCAGGAAACGCTTCTCGCGATGCACTTCAGTTCTGCGTTCCGGCCGCCCGCAACGCGCGGTCAGTCATTCTGATCTTGCGACGATCACTTCCGAACAGGCGAACGGGCCATGGCTCTAATGGCCGCGACAATCGTCTGATTGGAGCGGCTTTAAGAGCAGGACGCCAAGCCGCGATACGCGATCGCGCTTTCGATCAACGCTGCAGCGCGGAAAGCCATAGCGGTACAGGCATCCGCGTCCAAACCGTTAACGGCTACCTAACGGTAGCCGGATCGAGGGCGTTGAATTCCGCCGAAAAATGATTATGCTACTCGCTCAGCTGCAACCGCTGCTGATCTTAACGTTGATGTGACAGGCCCGTCTATTCAGGCGGGCCGTCGCCGTTTAAGGGTTCGTGGCGATGACTCGTTCCAATCGGATTGATCATATTCGCATTACGTCGCACCCGGCGCCGGGTGCGAAGCTCAGGTTTCCCATTAGCTGGGGCGCAGCCAGCGCGCGTGAACGCGGACCTGTCATCGGCACGGTGTCGCGCCCCGGAGACCGCAACGTCATCGGCACGCATGGCGGCTCCTACTCGGTCTATCGCGCGCTGGCCGTCTCGTCCGGCGCGCTCGATCCCGTCCGCCGCCCCGATCTCACAAATACGCATCCGGCCGAAACGATCGGCCCTTTCCCGCAATGGACCGAGCCGCAACGCATCGTTTCGCTCGATCCATGGGGCCATCTCGCCGCCGAAAACTTTGCTAGCGAGATCGCCGAAGGCATCGACATCCGTCCGAGCATCGCGATCACCCGCGCCCGCCTCGATTTGCCAGAACTGCAGGCCGCGATCGAAGCCGGACGGCTGAAGCAGGATGGCGAGGTCGTGCACAAGAACGGCAGTGTCTCCGTGGTCAAGATTGCGATCGATCCGGTCTGGCACCTGCCCGGCCTCGCGGCGCGCTTCGCCACCACCGAGAATAATCTGCGCCGGCAGTTGTTCGAGCAGACCGCCGGCATGTTTCCGGAGCTGGTGACCCGGCCCGACCTGCAGGTGTTTCTGCCGCCGATCGGCGGCACAACGGCCTACCTGTTCGGCGACGTCAGCAAGCTGCCGGATCATTCCACGAAAATCACCTGCCGCGTTCATGACGAATGCAACGGCTCCGACGTATTCGGCTCCGATATCTGCACCTGCCGTCCCTATCTGATCCACGGCATCGAGGAATGCGCGCGCGCCGGCCAGAGCGGCGGGCTCGGCATCATCATCTACAACCGCAAAGAGGGCCGCGCGCTCGGCGAGGTGACGAAATTTCTGGTCTATAACGCCCGCAAGCGACAGGAAGGCGGCGACGCCGCGGCGCAGTATTTCGAGCGCACCGAATGCGTCGCCGGCGTGCAGGACGCCCGCTTCCAGCAACTGATGCCCGATGTGGTGCACTGGCTCGGCCTGAAGCGGATCGACCGTTTTGTGTCCATGAGCGACATGAAGCACGACGCGCTGACCGGCCAGGGCATCGACATCGTCGAGCGCGTGCCGATCCCCGACGACATGATCCCGGCCGACGCGCATGTGGAGATCGCCGCGAAGAAGGCCGCGGGTTACTACACGCCCGACCCGCAGGAAGACCCGGAGAATCCGGTCGGCCGTCCGCTCGAAAAATATTGAGCGCGCCGTGGCATCAGTCCATCCGGAGACATCAGCTGCCCTGTCGCTGCTGAATGCCGGCGCCGTCCGCGAGCGCGCGCACCGCATGCTCGCGATCGGCATAGAAGATAAGTTGCCGAATTTTCGCATCGATCTCGACCGCATGGACGACGTGATCGAGCTGGTGCTGGAAACGACGCGCGCCGCGTACCCGTCGTTCGATGTGCCGTTTCATTCGCGCTGGCGGCATTTTGTCACCCACGGCGATGATCGCTGGGCTGCCGTTGCCGCGCGCACAGATTGGCACGATCGCGCGGCCCGTGCGCGGGCTGAGTTCGATCTCGCCATCGTCAGCGTCTTCCTCGATGCCGGCGCCGGCCCATCGTGGCGCTATCGCGATCCCGTCACGGGCTCGGCCATCGGGCGCTCGGAAGGATTGGGACTGGCGAGTCTTGCGATGTTCACGGCCGGCGCTTTTTCGGCAGCCCCACCCGAGTCGTTGCGCGCCGATGCCGACGAGCTCGCGCATCTGGATGTCGTCGATCTCGCGCGCGGCATGCAGGTCAGGGATGACAACCCGCTGGTCGGATTAGACGGCCGCGCTGATCTGTTGCGCCGCCTGGGTAAATTGGTCGCCTCGAAGCCGGATATCTTTGGCACCCATGATACGCCGCGGCCCGGCGGCCTGTACGACCGGCTGGCGATGCTAGCGGATGGCGGCAAGCTGCCCGCGCCGACGATTTTGGCTGAACTGCTGCAACAACTCGGACCGATCTGGCCGTCGCGGCTGACGCTCGGCGGCGGCGCGCTCGGCGACTGCTGGCGGCATCCGTCGATGACGACCACGGATGCCACCAGCGGCCTGGTACCGCTGCACAAGCTCTCGCA
>CADEDX010000279.1:0-4727 GCA_902826195.1 uncultured Bradyrhizobium sp.
GATGGCAGCCTCGGCCCGGGCGCAGCAGGCTGCGACTCCGGAGGAGCCGGAAACAGCCGAGGACCGGATGGAGGAGATCATCGTCGTGCTCTGCCAGCGTCCACAAGGGGCTGCCGCATGCAACCGCCTGCCTCTGGGGGCTCGGCCTCGCAGCCGGGTCATGTTGGTCTTTGCCCCGCTTTCGTCTAGGAAGACCAGTCTCCAAGGCTCTAACCCGCCTTGCTTGCGCTTCCACCGCCGCCGCGCCTTGCGGACGTCTTCGCGATCTTGCTCGGCGGCGCGGAGCGTCTTTTTTTATATGTCAGCCCCATGTCCACGAGCACATAGTGGATCGCGGGCAGTGTGCACTTCAGTCCGAGGGCCTCACGCAACTCGGCCAGCGTCATATCCGGCTTGCGCTTGAGATGCTGCACCTCGCTGCGCAGTCTGTCGAAGTTCTTGTCGAGCCGCCATGCCAGCGACGGCGCCCAACCGAAACCGGCCTCGATCATCACCATCTTTAGTTTCGGGAATCGTTCGAACACGCCTTCCAGCACGAGACTCGCCAGCGCGGTCTGCTGGCACTGCGCGTGGCCGACCATCTCCTCGATGTAGAAGCTCGGCCAGCCCGACGGGGTGAGTGGATTGCCGCCGAAGCCAAAGGCATGGACGCCGACCGGCAGGCCGATCTCCTGCGCCGCCTCGTAGGTCGGCCAGTAGCGGCGCTGGCCGAGCGGCTCGACGTTACGCGACAGCAACAGCACCTGGACGAAGTTCTTGTCGCCCGCGTGCTTGCGGATTTCGGCGGCGGCGGCAACGCCGTCCTCATTGGCGACGACGATCGAAGCCTTGAGGCGGGAATCCTTGCTGGTCCATTTCTCGATCTGCCAGTCGTTGATCGCCGAGCAGATCGCGGCGGCGAGATCCTGGTTGCGCAGGCCCTGCCCGCTGTTGAGTGGATTGAGCACACCGAGCGCGACATTGTAGGGATCGAGCAGCTGCTTCTGCAGGAAGGACAGCGAGGAACCCTGAGGGCCGCCTTCCGGCGGCCAGGCGTCGCGGCGTGAGGCGTTCGGCTGCGCCTTCGGATAGGGCGGGCCTTCCATCATGCCGTGATAGGCCTGCTTGCCGTAAACCTCGAGGTGCTCATGCCAGCGCTTGGCCATAAATGGAAAAAGCTCGGCGTTTGTGGCGCGCGCCGGATGGATATCGCAATCGGCGATCGCGGTCTTGATGGCGACGGATGCGGAAGACTCAGGACGGAACTGGACGTTCATGGCGTCGTCTCCTCGTTATTCCTTGGCATGATCTTATCCGAAAAACGGTCCCCACCCATCGGGTCGTAGCCCGACGGCATGCTTTTCGGGATCATGCCAATGCTACCTGCAACCGCCCATATGTCGCGAGCGGGTTATCGATCATAATCTTGCGCACCAGTTCCGGCGACAGGCCCGGCGGCAACACTTCGTCACCGTCGAATTGCCAGTGCGGATAGTCGGTAGAGAATAGGATCAATTCGTCCGACTGCATATGGTCAAACAGGCGGTTCAGGGTTGCCGGGTCCGGCGGCGCATCCACCGGCTGCAGCGAGAAGCGGATATTGCTGCGCACAATCTCCATCGGCGCGCGATCCACCCACGGCGTTTCCATTCGCACGCCGCGCCAGAACTTGTGCAGCCGCCACAGATAGGGCGCCAGCCAGGTGAAGCCCGACTCGAGCATCACCATTTTCAGCTTCGGATATTTGGCAAACACGCCCTCAATGATCAGGCTGGTGAGCTGGGTCTGGAACGCGGTGGCCTGCGCGACATAGTCCTCGATGTGATAGGAGCCCCAGCCGACCGAGGTCGGCGGATTGTGATAGGCGCTGCCGGCATGGACGCCGATCGTCAGGCCCAGCCGTTCGGCAGCCGCATAGATCGGCCAGTAAGCGCGTTTGCCGAGCGGCATGTCGCCCATGACCAGCATCAGCACCTGGACGAAGCGCTTGTCCTTGGCGCAACGCTCGATCTCGGCGACCGATTTTTCGACGCTCTGGGTGGGGATCACGATCGAGCCGCGCAGCCGGTCGTCCTTATCGAGCCACTCCTTGACCAGCCAGTCGTTCAGCGCGCGGCAGAACGCGTCCTGCATGTCCTCGGAGAACACCATCTGCACGCCGTACAGGGGATTGCAGATGCCGTAGCTGACTTGGAACCGGTCCAGCGCCTGCTTCTGCATGTCGGCGAGGTTTGAGCCCGGTTTGCCCTGCCCCGGCCGCCAGTCCGGCCGCGAGGAGATCGGCGAATTGGTCGGATAGGACTGCGAGACCAGGTCGGTCATGCCGCGGGTCGTCACCTGGTCGCGCCAGTAGTCGTTCACGTAGGGCAGCAGGCTGGTCAGATGAGGAACGGCGGGATGCAGATCGCAATCCACGCCGCCGGGTAGCGGCGACGTCATGGTGTTTCCTCGTTGGCGAGCGTGGCCACTATTGTTGCGGATATTCAATCAGGCCCGCCGCTGCGCCGCAACTCGGCAAACGTGGACCTCCTGTGCTAGGAGGACATGACTGGCGGATTTTTTGGGAGCTGAGATGAAAGAACTCGTAACGATAGCCGAGAAAATCGCCGCAAAGCTGATCGAGCGAAAACAGACGATTGCGGTTGCGGAATCCTCTACCGGCGGACTGATCTCGGCGGCGCTGCTATCGGTGCCGGGCGCCTCCGCCTATTTCCTCGGCGGCGCCGTGGTCTATACCCGCGACGCGCGGCGGCTGCTGATGGATATTCCGGACGAAGCGATGAAGGGCATCCGCTCGGCGTCGGAACCCTACGCGAAACTGCTGGCAACCCAGGTTCGCACGCGCTTTGCGACCGACTGGGGACTATCGGAAACCGGCGCGACCGGGCCGACCGGCAATCGTTACGGCGACGCCGCCGGCCATAGCTGCATGGCGGTGGCGGGGCCGCAGAACCAGGTGTTCACGCTGGAGACCGGCAGCAATGACCGGCAGACCAACATGCAGGCGTTTGCGAAAACGGCGCTGAATTTAGTGCTGGAGAATTTGTCGAAGTGAGGAATTGTAGGGTGGGCAAAGCGCAGCGTGCCCACCATCATGATCCGTTATGTGAGTGGTGGGCACGCTTCGCTTTGCCCGCCCTACTGTCCTACGCGAGGATCGCATTATGCAACAGCCATTCGACCGCGCCGCCGAGGATCTCGGCAACTCGATTCATTTCGAGCATGTCAACGTCACCGTCCCCGACCAGCGGCTGGCGACGCTGTTTTATGTCGCCGGCCTCGGGCTGACCCGCGACCCCTATCTGATGGTGTCGGACAGCAACATGTGGGTCAATGTCGGCAGGAGCCAGTTTCATTTGCCGCACGGCAGCGCGCAGGTGTTGCGCGGCCATACCGGCCTCGTCATCTCGGGCCGCGCGGCGCTGCTGGAGCGGCTGGCGTCCGTGACGAAGAAACTGGAAGGCACGGCGTTCGCATTCATCGAGCATAACGACCATGTCGAAGCGATTTGCCCCTGGGGTAACCGCCTGCGCTGCTACGAGCCCGACGCCGCGCGCTTCGGGCGCATCACGCTCGGCATTCCCTATGTCGAGTTCGACGTGCCGGCCGGCACCGCGAAGGCGATAGCGGCCTTCTATCCAGCGATCATGGGCATGCAGGCCGAGTTTGTGAACGGCGACGCCGCCGTGGCGCGGGTCAAGGTGGGCAAGGATCAAGTTCTGCAGTTCCGGGAGACCGACCGGCGGCTGCCTGAATTCGACGGCCATCACGTGCAGATCTACATCACGGATTTCTCCGGTCCCTATCATCGCCTGCGCGAACGCGGCCTGGTTTCGCAGGAAGACAACCAGTATCAGTACCGCTTCCGCGACATCGTCGACCTCGACGGCGGCAGGCATCTGTTCACCGTCGAGCACGAGGTGCGCAGCGCCACGCACCCGATGTTCATGCGCCCCCTGGTCAACCGCAATCCCGCCCAGACCAACCGCACCTACGCGCCCGGCCACGAAGCGTGGGCCTACGCGATGGGACCGGATGAGTATGATCGGCGATAGAAGGCAGTCGGCTTCCCCACCCAACGACCGTCATCCCCCGCGCAGGCGGGGGATCCAGTACGCCGCGGCTTATCGATTCAACACCTGCCGTCTCTGGAATACTGGATCATCCGCCTTCGCGGATGATGACAACTGAGAGTGTTTTCGAGGGCGATGACAGCTGAGAGCGAACGCCCTCACCGCTCCCGGAACGAACGCATCAGCTGATCGCTGAACGGCTTCATCAGGTACGAAAACATCGTGCGGTCGCCGGTCTGGACGAACGCTTCCACCGGCATGCCCGGGATGATCTTGACGTTGTCGCCGAGGCGGGCGACTTCGGCCGGCGGCAGCGAGACGCGGATGGTGTAGTAGCTCTGGCCGGTACGCTGGTCGGTGTTGACGTCAGCGGAGACACGGGTGACGACGCCGTTCAGTTCCGGCGTGGTGCCCACGGTGTTCGCCTGGACGACAGGAACAAATGTCCATGTACCGACGACCAGGTACAGGACTGCCAACAGCGCTTTCATGATTTCCCCTTTTTTCGGGCGAAGCATCGCCCCGACGGCGGGCTGGCCCGCTGGCACGATACGAAACGGAAGATGGTTGGGCGGAGCTTGCCGGCTCGGCCCGTTGCGCTAGATCGCGCTCGGCCCGGTCTCGCCGGTGCGGATGCGCACGACCTTCTCGAGCTCGAACACGAAGATCTTGCCG
>CADEDX010000279.1:4737-8370 GCA_902826195.1 uncultured Bradyrhizobium sp.
GATCTGCAGCTTGTCGATGTCCTGCGGATTGACCTTGGCCTCGACCGAAAGATCGTCCGCCTTCGGAACGATCATCATGATGGCATCGCCCGCGGTGATGACGCCGCCGACGGTATGCACCGTCGACTGCAGCACGACGCCGTCCTGCGGCGCGCGGATGTCGATGCGGCGCAACTGGTCTTCCGCGGTGACCTTGCGTTCGACGAACTCGCCGATCTTGTCGTTCGCCTCGCGCAAATCCTTTGAAACCTCGCTGACCACGTCCTTGTCGACCTGGATGATCTGCAGCTCCGTTTCGGTGATCTTGCCCCGCGCCTGCGCCCGCGCGGCGATGTATTGCGCGCGTTCGCCCGACAAGCGGGCGAGGTCGCGCTCCAGCACCGTCAGGCGCGAGATCTGGATCAGGCGCTGCTCGTAGAGCTGGCGGACGCCGACCAGTTCCTTCTCGACCAGCGCGACTTCCTTTTCCTTGGCCTGTTCCTGCGCGGTGAGGCCGGCAATTTCCTCGTTGAGCTGCGACACCCGTTCGCGCAGCTGCGATTTCTGCCCGGCGCGGCCGTTGACCCTGACCTCGAACAGCTTGGTTTCGCTGGCCATGACGTCGCGGACGTCGGGATCGCCGGCCTGGTCGGTCAGCATCGTGGGAAACTTGATCTTGTCGAGACCGCGCTGCTCGGCTTCCAGGCGCGCCGCGCGCGCCCACAATCCGTTAAGCGTCTTGACGACGATGGCCAGGCCCGCCTTGACCACCGTCTCGTCGAGGCGAACGACGATGTCGCCGGCCTTGACGATGTCGCCGTCACGCACGCGCACCTCACCGACCACGCCGCCGGTCGGGTGCTGCACCTTCTTGACGTTGGAATCGACCACCACCGAACCCGGCGCGATCAGCGCGCCCGAAATTTGCGCCGTCGAGGCCCAGCCGCCGAACCCGACGGCCAGCACCAGAATCAGCGTGAGGCCGAAGATCAGATGCCCGCGGATCGAGCGGTGCGCGCCTTTCAGCTCGGCGGTCATGATTTTTTCCCGGCTCCCGCTTCGGACACGATCTTGATCGGCGGCGGCGCCGGCACCCGCTGCAGCACCTGGCCGAGCACGGTTTCCTTCGGCCCGAACGCCTGCATGCGGCCGTCTTTCAACACCAGCAGCAAATCGACCGCCTCGATGCCGATCGGCCGGTGCGCCACCACGACCACGATGGCGCCACGCGCGCGCGCGCTGCGCACCGCGCGTGTCAGCGCCTCTTCGCCTTCGGCGTCGAGATTGGAGTTCGGCTCGTCGAGCACGATCAGGAACGGATTGCCATAGAGCGCACGGGCGAGCGCCACGCGCTGCGCCTGGCCGGCAGACAGCGCGGTGCCCTGCTCGCCGATCTGGGTGTCGTAACCCTCGTGCATCTTGATGATCATCTCGTGCACGCCGGCTTCCTTGGCCGCGGCGATGATGGCGTCCGATTTCGCCTCCGGATCGAAGCGGCAGATGTTCTGCGCCACGCTGCCGGCGAACAATTCGACGTCCTGCGGCAGATAGCCAACGTAGCGGCCGAGCACGTCTGAAGACCACTGGTCGAGCGCCGCGCCGTCGAGCCGCACCTTGCCGCGGGCGGGCATCCAGACGCCGACCAGCGCGCGCACCAGCGAGGACTTGCCCGAACCGCTCGGACCGATGACGCCGATGCCGGCGCCGGCGTCGGCCGCGAAATTCACATCCTGCACGATGACGCGCTGCTCGCCCGGCGGCACGATGCTGACGGCCTCGACCGACAGCCGTTTCGAAGGCGCCTGCAACAGTGTCTGTTGATTTGCCGCCGGTATTTGCTGCAACAGTCTCGAAAGGCGTTCCCAGCTCTGGCGCGCGGCGACAAAACCCTTCCAGTGAGCGATCGCAAGATCGACCGGCGCCAACGCGCGGGCGCTCAGGATAGAACCCGCAATGATGATGCCCCCGGTGGCTTCCTGGTGGATCACGAGGTAGGCGCCAACCGCGAGCACCGCCGATTGCAGCATCATGCGCAAGACCTTGGCGACCGCTCCAAGACCACCGGCGACGTCGCTCGCGCGCTGATTGCCCATCAGATAGGTCTCGTTGGCTTCGCTCCAGCGCCTGGTCAGGCGCCCGGACATGCCCATCGCGACCAGCACCTCGGCGTTGCGGCGGCTGGTGGCGGCGAGATCGTTGCGCCGCGCCGCCAGCGTCATCGCCTCCTTGGCCGGCGTCCGCGACATGAACTCGGTGATCAGCGTCAGCGTCACCAGAATGATCGCCCCCACCAGCGCGGTGACGCCGAGCAGCCAGTGAAACGCAAAGCAGATCGCCAGATAGAACGGCAGCCAGGGCAGATCGAAGAACGCGCCCGGCCCCATACTGCCGAGAAACGAGCGGATATTGTCGAGATCGCGCAGCGGCTGCAGGCCCTCGTTGCGGCTGCCGACCAACAGCGGCAGCCGCACCACGGTCTCGAACACGCGCGAATGGAGGGCTTCGTCGAGCGCGGTGCCGATGCGGCCGAGGATGCGGCCACGAATCAGATCGAGGCCGCCCTGGGCGATATAGAGGCCGGCGGCGAGAATCACCAGGCCAACCAGGGTCGGCACGCTACGGCTCGGCAGCACCCGGTCGTAGACCTCCAGCATGAAGATCGAGCCGGTGAGATACAACAGATTGATCATGCAACTCATGATGCCGACGCCGATAAAGGCATTGCGGCACGCGCGCAGCGCTTCACCGAGTTCGGAACGCCGGACGGGGGCGGCTGCCATCGATGCGTATCTCTGCAAATGAATAAGGTACGTGCGCGTTTTAGCGATGTTTTTGAACACCGTCTATTTTAAGTCACGTTAACCTTCTTGCAGTTCAACGCCGCGCAACGGAAGTCACGCTTCGGGCCGCTCATATGGCGCCGCAGCGAGTCGGGCGGCCGGCTAGGGCTTCGCCTGGCGCGGGAACGGCGCCAGGATCACAGACATCGAGACCTGCCCGATCTCGCCGTTGATATCGAGCAGGACGCCGCTTCCGGCGCCAATACCACCCTCCGGGCGCCAGTTGGCCCGGGCGCGAACACCGATCCACGGGCCTCCCGGCCGGCGGAACAGTTGAACCGTCAAATTGGGGTTCGGATCCGCCACCACATCCTGGGACGGACGGGCGAGGCCGTGGGTCCAGTCCGCCGGGCCCAGCGCGGCGGACCAGCGGCAAATTCAATGGCGACACGGCGCCGCCAAGAATCGCATCCTTCATGCAAAACCACGCAACGTCATTGCCTTTCCGGGCCTCCATCGCATCCATGAACCAGGTCCGCCATGTGGCGCCTGTCGGGCGTGAATCGGAAACCGGGTGGGATCTTCGGCCTCGGCTGCCGCCTGGACGGGGCCGGGCACTTGGACGGCGCGTTCCCGCGACAGCGTCACCCGCACGCTGGCGGAGGGCTGGTCCTCGCCATCGGGCCAGAGCGTGTTGTCGATCACACTGACACGGCCACCCTCGGCGACGACCGACAGCCTGCTTTGCAAAACCGTCATCGGGGGCGGCCGCAGGAACCAGGCCGACGAGCAGATCGCCGTGCCCCAATTGCGCTGCTCTGCCAGCGCCTCGACCTCGGCCATGAGCCGGGGGTCGTCCTCCACCCGCGCCGAC
>CADEDX010000280.1 GCA_902826195.1 uncultured Bradyrhizobium sp.
GGTAGCCGAAAGTACCACCACTGACCGGCGCTACTACCGTGAGTTCATGTCGGGCAGGCCAACCCCTGACGTGATCGTCGAGGCGGTCGTGAGCAAGGTGACCAAGGTCTGGACGACGGTGTTCGCGCGAAAGATCGTCGGCCGTCAGGGCGAGATCATCGGCTTTGCGGTCCGTGGCGTCGAACCTTCTCACTTCGAGAACTTCGTCGCTTCGCTGGCGCTCGACAACGGCACCGCGATTTCAATGATTCATCGCGACGGTACCATCATCGCCCGCTATCCCAAGGATGACGGGATAATCGGCCAGAACGTCGCGGACACACCCGCGTTCAAGCATTTGCTCGCCGCGGACGGCAACATCTCGGGTCGCTTCGCCGGCGCTAGATTTTCGGAAGACCGCATCGGCGCGGTCAAGTCGCTGCAGCATTTTCCGATCCTGATCGTCGCGACGACCCAAACCGCGACCGCGCTGCATGACTGGCGGGCGCAGACTCGGCTGCAATTCTTCGCAGCTGCGGCGGCGATCGTCGTCGTGGTCGGCATGATCTTCCTGATCGTGCGCCAGCTGCGCCGGCAGCATGTCGCTGCCCAGCGCAAGCTCAGGGAGAAGAGCCAGCATCTCGACACCGCCATCAACAACATGACGCAGGGCTTGCTGCTGTTCGATTCATCGGCACGTCTGGTGATCTGCAATAAGGAATATCTCGACATGTTCGGGCTCTCGCCCGACGTGGTCAAACCCGGCCTTCATCTGCTCGACTTGATCCGGTACCGCAAGGATCTCGGATCCTTTGTCGGCGACGTCGACGCCTATTGCGCTCGCTTCCTCGATCCCACGGACAGCCTGGTCCACAATACCGAGATCTCGACACCGGACGGGCGCACGATCCGGCTGATCTACAAGCGGTCGCCGGACGGCGGCTGGGCGACGACGCTGGAAGACGTTACCGATGTGCGGCGCGACCAGGCCAGGATCGAGCATCTCGCCCATTACGACGCGCTGACCAATTTGCCGAACCGGACGCTATTCCAGCGTCATGCCGAGGAATTGTTCCGGGACGGCGAGGGGCGGCCGTTCGCGATTCTCTATATCGACATCGACGAGTTCAAGCGCATCAACGACACGCTGGGACATCTGATCGGCGACGAGTTTCTCAAGGGCGTGGCGGAGCGGTTGCGGCAGTCGATCGGGCGGGACGATTTCATCGCCCGCCTCGGCGGCGACGAATTCGCCATCCTGCAGCGCGGCATCCTCAACACCGAGGAGGTTCAGTCGCTGGTCGCGCGGATCTACCAGGCGCTGCGCACCCCGTTCGATTGCCACGGCCACCAGTTTTCCAGCGACGCCAGCATCGGGATTGCGATCGGACCGCGCGACGGCGCCGATCTATTCGACCTCCTGAAGAACGCCGATCTGGCGATGTATGCGGCGAAGACGGCCGGCCGCCGCACCTATCGCTTCTTCGATCCCGCGATGGGGAAGCAGGCCGTTCAGCGCCGCGAACTGGAGGCGGATCTGCGGGCGGCGCTGGCGCAAGGCGCGTTCGAGCTGCACTACCAGCCGCAGGTCGATCTCGGCAGCGACCGCGTCATCGGCTGCGAGGCGCTGCTGCGCTGGCGGCATCCGCTGCGCGGCATGGTCTCGCCGGCCGACTTCGTGCCGGTCGCCGAGGAAACCGGCCTGATCGAGGAGATCGGGCAGTGGGTGCTGCGCACCGCCTGCGCGGAAGCCGCCAGCTGGCCGGCCGACATCCGGATCGCCGTCAACGTCTCGCCGGTCCAGTTCCGTTCGGAAACGCTGTCGCTCAAGGTGGCGGCCATCCTCGCCGAGACCGGGCTCGATCCGCGCCGGCTGGAACTGGAAATCACCGAGGCTGTCCTGATCGCGGACGACGACGCGGCGCTGGCGACGCTGAACCAGCTCCGCGCCCTCGGGGTGCACATCGCGCTCGACGATTTCGGCACCGGCTATTCCTCGCTGCAATATCTGCAGCGCTTTCCATTCGACAAGATCAAGATCGATCGTTCCTTCGTCAAGGAAGTGACGCGCAATTCGTCGTCGGCCTCGATCATCCGCGCGGTGGTGAGCATCGCCGCCGACCGCACCATGATCACGACCGCGGAAGGCGTCGAAACGCTACAGCAGCGCGAGACCGTGCAGACTCTCGGCTGCACCCAGATGCAGGGTTTTCTGTTCAGCGCGGCGCGCCCGGCGCGGGAGATCCGGAAGCTGCTGGCATTGGGGAAGGCCGGCGTCGAGGATGCGGCGTGAGTGGGGGCCCGTTGCGCGGTCATCGATCCGGGGGCCACAAACAAAATGTCGAAAACAACCCCATGCAAAGTAGACTTAGGTCCCCGGCAGGCAGCCGCTAAGCCAATGCACGGGATACCAAAATACCTGGTTATCGCCCCGGCGTCGTAAACGCGTATCAGCGCCGCGCCTCGGAGATCGCCTTCCGGAGGCTGCGCGACAGCAATTCCACCGAATAGGGCTTTTGAATCAATTCGAAGCCGCGGTGGGCGTTCTCCGCCAGCACGTTGCTGTAGCCGCTGGTCAGCACCACGGGGAGGCCGGGATAGCGTTCGCGTACGATGCCGGCCAGTTCGACGCCGTTCATGCCGGGCATGATCACGTCCGAGAACACCAGGTCGGCGGAAAACTCGTCTGCTGCGAGGATCGCGAGCGCCGCATCCGCGCTGGCGACGCGGCGCACGGTGTAGCCGAGATCTTCCAGGAGCTCGGTGGAGAATTGTCCGACGTCGTCATTGTCCTCGACCACCAGCACGCGGTAGCCGCGGCCGCGTGCGGCCGGTTCGACGCCCGCTGTGGCGGCCGCGACGGAATCGGACGGAACCGCGGCCTGCGGCAGATAGATCGTGAACGTCGCGCCTTGGCCTTGCTCGCTGGCGACCGTGATGTCGCCGTCGGACTGCTTGGCGAAGCCGAACGCCTGGCTGAGGCCGAGGCCGGTGCCCTTGCCGACCTCCTTGGTGGTGAAGAACGGTTCGAAGATGGTCTCTAGCAGGGCAGGGGCGATGCCGCTGCCGGTATCGGTCACGGTGACGGCGACGAAGTCCCCGTTGCGGGCGGGCTGGCCGCGCAGTGGCGGAATGGCGCCGACCTTGCGGACGCGAATGTCGAGCCGGCCTTCGCCGTTCATGGCGTCGCGGCTGTTGACGGCGAGATTCATCAGCGCGGTTTCGAACTGCGCGATATCGGCGATCGCAAAGCAATTGGCGTCCGATATCTCGACGTCGATCCTGATCCGGGCGCCGACCAGCGGGCGGATCAGCTGCGCCACCGCCTCGATCTGGGCGCCGACATTAAACACCTGCGGCTTCAAGGGTTGGCGGCGCGCGAACGCCAGCAATTGTCCGGTCAGCTTGGAGGCGCGCTCCACCGTCTCGCCGATCGCATCGATGTAACGCCGGCGGCGCTCCTCGGGCAGTTCGCGGCGGCGCAGGAAATCGGTCGCCGAGCGGATGATCGTCAATAGATTGTTGAAGTCATGCGCCACCCCGCCGGTCAACTGTCCGACCGCCTCCATCTTCTGCGACTGCCGCAACGCTTCCTCGCCCTGGCGGCGCTCGGTGACGTCGACGGCGTCGGGCACCGCGCCGATGATCGCGCCGTGCTGGTCACGCAGCGGGCGCATCGCGAAGTCGAAGTAGCGCTCGCCGACCGGCAGGCACAGCCGCATCTCGATCTGGATTTCCTCGCCGCGCATCACGGCGGTGAAGCCGTCGCGGACGACCTCGCGCATGCCTTCGGTTCCGGTGAACCACGGCGTATCCCACAACGGTTTGCCGAGCACGTCGCGGGCTTCGCAGCGGATTCCGGCCAGTGCGGTCTTGTTGGCGTAGAGGACGTCGCCGTGCTGGTTCAGCAGCCCCTGATATTGATGGGTGGTCTCCAGGATGGCGCGCATCTGGGCTTCGCTGGATTCCAGTTGCGCCGTCCGCTCGGTGATCCGCAATTCGAGGATTTCGTTCAGCCGGCGCAGATCGTGCTCGGCCTGCTTGGCGGCGGTGATGTCGTGGGCGACGCCGATGAAGCCGATATGTCGTCCGGTCGGGTCCCAGCGCGGCTGCGATTCCGAGCGCAGCCATCGCCATTCATTGTCGGCGCGAAGGTAGCGGGCTTCCAGCACGAACGGCTTGAGCGAAGCCTCGCCGGCGATCGATTCCTGCACCACGCGCCGCTGGTCGTCCGGATGCAGGCGCTTGCGCCAGTCGAAAGCGATGGCTTCCTCGAATGGCAGCCCGAGGAAATCGACATAGGCCTGGTTGGCGAAGGAGCGCGTACGGTCGAGCTTGGTGACCCAGACCGGCACCGGCGCGCTGTCGGCGATCAGACGGAATCGCTCCTCGCTTTCGCGCAAGGTGGCCTGCGCCAGCGCTTGCGCGGTGACGTCGCAATCGGCGCCGACCAGGCGCAGCGCGCGGCCGTTGGCATCGCGCTCGATCTTGGCGACGACGCGGATCCAGCGGGTGGCGCCGTCGTTCGGCCTGACGATGCGGTACTCGGCGGAATAGTCCTCGCTTTCGCTCTTCAGCGTACGAAACAGATGCCGGATCGTTTGCTCGCGGTCGTCGGGATGGATTCGTTCGACCCATTCCCCGTAGGTCTCGTTGGCCGCCTCGGGTGGCAGGCCGTGGATCAGAAGATATTCGGGGGAACGGCGATTCCTGACACCGTCGCGGAAATCGATCTCGAGTCCGCCGACGCCGGCGATGCGCTGTATCCGCGCCAGTTCCGCCTCACGTTCCTGCAGGGCGCGATGAGCGATGTCGCGCTCATTGGCGATTTCCTGCAGATGTTGCCGCAGGCGTTCGGCGGCGGCGATTTCAGGCGAGACGCGTGAGCTGTCCGAATGTGTCATGCGTACCGGAAACCTTTGTCGGCACTTTCACACGGGAAGCGGCGGCTTTGCCAGCTTCATTTGCTCTTGGCGGGCGATCTGCAGTTGTAGGCCCGGCGGAACCCGGCAGCCTGCGCGTCATCCTCGGAACAAAACCACCGATCCGGATTGGTCAGGCCCGGATAGGAGCGGCACGCCTGCAGGTGATAGATGCCGAGGTTCCCGGTGACGCGGGCGCGTACGGCATATTTGCCCTTGATGCGGCAGCTTGCCGGCATCACGAGTTCCTCGGGGAACAAGGCTTGGCGGATTTCGCGGTCGCGATCGGCGCGGCACGCGGAGCCGAGCAGGGGGCCGTCCTTCTTCGCAACGCGGAACTCGCGCGGCGCGGCGAAGCAGCCTTTCCACAAACCCTGGCGGTCCTCTCTGGCGCGGGCCTCGTCCGCCTTGAAGCGGCCGTTGGCGGCCGCCTCGACGTTCAGCGCAAAACCGTTGCGCACCAGCAACTGGCTGAGACCTGCGGTTTCGCCTTCGTTCTTGCACACGCCGAGACGCCATTTCTTATAAGTGGGATCGGGACCTAGATCGTCGCAGCGGACCTGCTTGCCGCCAGTGAGTTTCGCCAATTGGTCGCGCGCCTCGATACCGCACGTCCAGACGTCGGCGTGCTCGTCGATGCAAAGCTGGTCGACGGTCGGGACATCGATGCCGTCGAGCCGGTAGGTGACATTGCCGAGCTGAAGCGTGCCGCCGTCCCGCACGATGGCGGTGGCGGCCATGCTCTGGCCGGCGGGAAGGACGATCGATAGCAACACCGCAACAAGAAAAGATCGTGACTGCATCGGTTTCATTTCAAGTCAATTCCACACGGCACGCCGCTTCTAGCATAACGGGAGGTGATTGAACCAAGGCGCTCGGGGCAATGGCAAATGTTCAGGGGCTGGGGAAAACGGTGAGTGTCGCCGTTGTTTCCATCGAACGGCCCATTGACTTGATTAGAACAAAATAGGAACATACGCACCTTCACTCACACCGGAAGAATGTCATGCCTTCCTCTTCAGAGCCGAAATCCGAAGAGGACGACGGGCTGGAAACCGCCGTGGATCAGGCGATTTCCGCCTGCGGCGGCGACTTGCGGGCCACCATCCGCGCGCTGATTGTCGCCAACGACTATCTGGAATCGGAGGTCGGCGAACTGATGAAGGCGGTATCCCGCGCCTATGTGCGGGGCCGGTTCAAGACCTATTCCGGGTAATCGGCCGCCTTCCGGCGCCGCGGGGCCGATAACAGCCGTTGCCACCATTGATTTTTGCTGTACGACGGGTTTGTTACCCGCGCCGCCGCATGTCATATGGCGGGTGAGGATCCTGCCCAACGCTCAAGCAAGAAGAACATGTTCAAGAGAATTTTGATCGCAAATCGCGGCGAGATCGCCTGCCGGGTCATCAAGACTGCGCGGCGGATGGGGATCGAGACGGTGGCTGTGTATTCCGAGGCCGACCGCGACGCGCTGCATGTCGAGTTGGCAGATGAGGCCGTTCTGATCGGCCCGCCGGCGGCCAGAGAGAGCTATCTTCTGATCGACAAGATCGTGGAAGCCTGCCGCAAGACCGGCGCGGAGGCCGTGCATCCCGGTTACGGCTTCCTGTCCGAGCGCGAGGCGTTTCCGCGCGAGCTCGCCAAGGCCGGGATCGTCTTCATCGGCCCGAACCCCGGCGCGATCGCCGCGATGGGCGACAAGATCGAATCCAAGAAGGCCGCCGCCAAGGCCAAGGTCTCGACCGTGCCGGGGCATCTCGGCGTCATCGAGGACGAAAAGCATGCGGTGAAGATCGCCGACGAGATCGGCTATCCCGTGATGATCAAGGCCTCCGCCGGCGGCGGCGGCAAGGGCATGCGGATTGCGCATTCGAAGGCCGAGGTCGCCGAAGGCTTCAACGTCTCCAAGGCGGAGGCAAAGTCCTCGTTCGGCGACGACCGCGTCTTCATCGAAAAATTCATCGTCGATCCCCGCCACATCGAAATCCAGGTGCTGGGCGACAAGCATGGCAACGTGATCTATCTCGGCGAGCGCGAATGTTCGATCCAGCGCCGCAACCAGAAGGTCATCGAGGAGGCGCCGTCGCCGCTGCTCGACGAGACCACCCGCCGCAAGATGGGCGAGCAGGCGGTCGCGCTGGCGAAAGCCGTGAACTATGATTCCGCCGGCACGGTCGAGTTCGTCGCCGGCCAGGACAAGAGCTTTTATTTCCTGGAGATGAACACCCGCCTGCAGGTCGAACATCCCGTCACCGAAATGATCACCGGCATCGACCTCGTCGAGCAGATGATCCGGGTTGCCGCCGGCGAAAAACTGTCGATCGCGCAGAAGGACGTCACGCTGACCGGCTGGGCGGTGGAATCGCGCGTCTATGCCGAGGACCCGTTCCGCAACTTCCTGCCCTCGATCGGCCGGCTGGTGAAGTACCGTCCGCCGGCGGAAGCGAGCCATGACGGCATCACCATCCGCAACGACACCGGCGTGCAGGAAGGCGGCGAAATCTCGATCCACTACGATCCGATGATCGCCAAGCTCGTCACGCACGCGCCGTCGCGGGCCGCCGCGATCGAGGCGCAGTCCGCCGCGCTGGACGCGTTCTATGTCGATGGCATCCGCCACAACATCCCGTTCCTGTCGGCGCTGATGAACCATCCGCGCTGGCGCGAGGGCAAGCTGTCCACCGGTTTCATCGCCGAGGAGTTTCCAAAGGGCTTTTCCGCGCGTCCGCCGGAAGGTGAGGTGGCGCGGCGGCTGGCGGCGGTGGGCGCTGCGATCGATCACGTGCTGGGCGAGCGCAAGCGGCAGATATCCGGCCAGATGAACGGCCGGGTGGTGCAGCGCGAACGCCGCCGCGCGGTATGGCTCGATCGCGAGGAAATCGCGCTCGACGTCGCGCGCGAGGCCGAGGGCATCGCGGTGCGCTTCATCGGCGCCGATGGGCTGCCGGGCAATCCGCACAATCTGGTCTCGGCCTGGACGCCGGGCGATCCGGTCTGGCAGGGCACAATCGACGGCCATTTCGTGGCGCTGCAAGTTCGTGCCATTCCGAACGGCATCCGGCTGGCGCACCAGGGCTTTGACGTCGCGGTCAACGTCTTCACCGAATGCGAGGCCGCCGCCGCCCGGCTGATGCCGGTCACATCCGCGGCCGACACCGGCAAGAAGCTGCTGTGCCCGATGCCGGGGCTGGTGGTGTCGATTGCCGTGGCCGAAGGGCAGGAGGTCAAGTCGGGCGAGACGCTGGCCGTGGTCGAAGCGATGAAGATGGAGAACGTGCTGCGCGCCGAGCGCGACGGCACCGTGAAGAAGATCCACGCCGCGCCCGGCGCAACGCTGGCAGTGGATGCGCTGATTTTGGAGTTTGCGTAGACCCAACCGCGTCATTGCGAGCGCAGCGAAGCAATCCATCTTGCGGCAAAGGAAGTCTGGATTGCTTCGTCGCTGCGCTCCTCGCAATGACGAA
>CADEDX010000281.1 GCA_902826195.1 uncultured Bradyrhizobium sp.
AGGCAGCGGATTTTGATTCCGCCATTCGGAGGTTCGATCCCTCCCGCCCCAGCCACGCAGTCCTGTGGTTGGAAACAGTTTGCAACCTGCGCCTCACAGGCTTAAAAATCCGGGCTTATCGCTCGTTCGCGCTGTGCGACCGTATATGCGACGCGTTCGTGCTGATGTTCTTCGAGCGCCGGTGTTCAGAAGCGGCCAAGAGCCGGTATGGATGGCCCGCCAGCGCCGCAAGATCGACGGCGGCATGCGCGAGATGGCGCGTCTGGTCGGTGATCGCACCTTTGCGGTGGGACGGGAATTCAGCCTCGACGACATCGCCGTGGGTACCGTGACCGGCTATCTCGCGGTGCGCTGGCCGGAGTACGACCGGCAGAGCCAGTACCCGAACCTAGCGGCCTCCAGTGAGCGCGTCGAACAACGGCCATCCTTCAAGGGCAGCGTTCCGGTGCCGCAGAAGATTTCCGACAAGGTGATGTAAACAAAGGCTCGATCAAGGATGGAGCGTCGCGATGCCTGATCTCTTCAGTCCCTACAAACTAAAGGGCGTGACGCTGCGCAACCGCATCGCAATGTCGCCGATGACGATGTACCGGTCGGTAGACGGACGGATGAACGACTATCACGTCATGCTGATGGGCTCCCGCGCTGCCGGCGGCTTTGGCCTGGTATTCCCTGAGCAACTGGCCATCACGCCCGATGGCCGCACCGGGACTTGTTGTGCGGGCATATACGACAACTCCCAGATCGAGGGACTGTCGCGCATGACCGCGATGGTCAAGGCGATGGGCGCGGTGCCTGCCGCTCAGCTCGGCCATACCGGTCGCAAGGGCAGCGAATTGAAACCCTGGCACGGCAAACTGCAGATCCCGCCGGAACATCCCGACGGCTGGCAGGTGCGCGGTCCGTCCGCGATCACCTATGGCGGTCGCTACACCTATCCAGTCCATGAACTGACCATCGACGAGATCAAGGAAATCCACCAGGCCTATGCGCGCGCCGCTCAGCGGGCGCTGGATTCCGGATTCGAATGGCTGGAGATGCATTTCGCGCACGGCTATCTCGGTGCCAGCTTCTTCTCGCCGCTCGCCAACCAGCGCACAGACCGATATGGCGGCAGTCTGGAAAACCGCCTGCGCTTTCATCGCGAGGCGCTCGATGCGGTTCGGGCTGTGTGGCCGGAACGACTGCCTCTGACGATGCGTCTCGGCTCCGACGATTTCAACGAAAAAGGCGTGCAGTTCGACGATGCGGTGTGGGCAGTCGGTGAACTGAAGAACCACGGTATCGATCTCGCGGATCTCAGTGTCGGCTTGAACACGGACGACATTAAGGATGCGCCTTTCAATCAGGTGGCGTTCATGGTCGAGCGCGGAAATCGCGTCCGGCGCGAGGTCGGCATTCCTGTTGGCGTCAGCTGGAATCTCGGCATACCTGCAGTCGCAGACCAAGTTATCCGCGAAGAATTAATCGACTTGGTCTTTCTGGGACGACCCGCTTTGTCGAACCCGCATTGGCCAATCTGGGCCGCGCGCGAACTGTTGCACGACGATCCATTCTCACTGCTGCCGGAAGACTGGTCATGGTGGTTGCGCAACAGGCCGGGCTCCGAGGGCTCGGTCGGCTGGCCAGCGCAGGCAAGCGATCCGTCCGCCACAGGCGGGGTGCAGGTGCCTCGGAATGACCCGCACAAGGCGGCATGATTAGTTTGAAATGGACAGCTTCGTGATTGCAAGCAACGAGGCGGCGTACACAAAGTAAACCGCTGCTTCTGGCGCAAAGCAGCCGCTCATGCACAATCAGCATCGCGGCACCTCCGGACGGGCCTCGCTTCCCAAAGCTTAGAGCCATATGCCGAAATCGATCAGCGCGACCAGGGTTATCAAAGGAACGGCAATCAGCAGCTTCATCTAGACCGTTTCGTTTGTTTATGTAGGGTTCCTCCAGCGACATCGGTTTCAAAAAGCCAGTCTTAAATCGTGTAAGCGCGCTCAGCCGGGGTGCCGTTGGCGATTAAGCGACCCGCTTTGTGATCCAGCCGCCACAAAAGCGCGTTAAGCACGTACTTGAACGGTCACCAACGAACAATATACAGAGGATATCGTGCAGACTTGTTGCCCGAAGTGCAAAACAATCGTGAGGACTACCGACGGAAAGTCTTGGACCATCATGAACCAGAGCTGCTCAGATCTGCCAGGAACTCCAGAAAGTCATCGGCCCGAATACTGCCCGACGCTTGCGTACGTTTTCCAAGCCGATGTTGAACTAACTGGCCTAAAAAGAGTCGCTCGCAAATCTGACTCCGAGCTAACTTGGTCGTCACTGATGAATCAAGAGGTGTCACGGGGGCGTGTTTGATCTCCACTTGCCCTCCGTCGCACGCTTATTAGAGCAGGATGGCATTGCTTTAGATGCTTACCTATAATGAGCAGATGACAATGTTGGTGTTCGGCTTCGGCTACACGGCGTCGCATATCTCGTCGCTTCTACGGCGCAAAGGATACGAGGTTGCCGCAACAGTTCGCACACGTGCTAAGGCCGACGATTTGGATCAAGCGGGCATCACAGCGCGGGTATATTCTTCCGACCATGCAGATGCGCAGATTGTGAAGGATATTAGGTCGAGCGACGCTATTCTGACCTCGGTACCACCGAACGAACATGGCGATCGGGTTCTCAGGTCGTTCGCGGGCCAAATCGCCCAGGCACAGAATCTGCGCTGGGTGGGCTATCTCTCCACGGTCGGAGTCTATGGCGACCACGCCGGCAATTGGGTCGACGAGAAGACGCCGACCATGACCGAGAACGGCCGCCTGCTAGACCGGATCACCGCCGAGAAAGAGTGGCTCGCCTTGGGGGCTCACGTCTTTCGGCTCTCAGGCATATATGGTCCTGGGCGAAACCAGCTCGTTCAACTGGCAGCGGGAACGGCGCGCCGCATCGTCAAGCCCAACCAGGTGTTCAACCGCATTCATGTCGCGGATATCGCTACCATCATCGAAGCGTCGCTAACGAAGTCGCGGCCGGGCGGCATCTATAACGTCACCGACAACGAGCCGGCTCCGCCACAGGTTGTCGTGGAATTCGCGGCGAAGCTATGCGGACTTGCACCTCCTCCGGAAATTTCCTTTGAAAGTGCCGAGCTCTCGCCGATGGCGCGCAGCTTCTACAGCCACAACCGGCGAGTTCGAAATGACCTCATTCGCGAAGAGCTTGGCGTCACCCTTAGCTACCCTTCTTATCGCGAAGGGCTAGCAGCACTAAGGGCGGAAGGAGAGGGGCCAAGCGGAGAAGTTCGGCCAGGATAATGTACTCCGGATTTAAAGGGCGCATCGACGTGCATAAGCTGGCCCGAAGGGGCCGCCACCGAATCGTCGCCGCACACTTCGATAGCCAGATTGGCGGCTGGCCAGAGTGGAAACTCTGTGGAAGGCTCTAAGAGGCCAAACCCGCTAGGCGAAAGACAAGCGCCGGGCCATCTGCCATGGCCCCCCTAGATAGATACTCCCAAAGCAGCAGACCCGGTCCAGCCTCGCGAACCTTTGACCTCGGAGCGCCGCCAAACCTTGTCGATCAGCGGCTCAGCCGGCTCGAAGCTCGGGTTCATCAGGACCAGCTTGGAGAATTACCTCTGATCGCTACCTCACGGCTCTACTTTCACGCCTTTCCAAAACGCTACTCGGCCGGCAATGTTTTTCGCAGCCGGTTTCGGATCGGCATAGTACCAGGCTGCATCCCGATTCCGTTCTCCATCGACGACCACGCTGTAATACTGGGCAACGCCCTTCCACGGACAACTCGATTTATGATCGCTCGGCTCGATAAAATCCTTTCGGACATCTTCAATCGGGAAGTAGTGATTACCTTCCACGACCTCGGTTCGATTGGATTCCGCGATTACTTTTCCGTTCCATAGTGCTTTGACCACTTGTCGCTCCACATTTTAATTAGCTTTATGATTACTACGATCCGGATGTGATCATTACGCCTCCTGGCGAACGTGGGTGTCACAACGGTCCACCTCCGTCGACGCCCAAATCGACCCCAATACTGGTGGAATCCCGCCGTTCAATCCATCTTTTCTCGAGTGGTGCAGCTTACTTCTCTCAGACTTTAGATTGCAACGTGGCGTTACTGTCAGCACCGGTGCATTGCTTGCTAAGACCGATCGATATGATCCTCAGCGAGTAAACCGGCCGAGCAGACTGGAAAAGATTGGTCGCACTGGCAGAAATAAACGGTAAGCGATCTCGAGCATCATCATAATTCCGGGCAGCGCCGCGACACGCGCTGCCCACTTCCACCTCGGCAGAGTGCTCCAAACAGCCACAAAAGCCGCCGCTCCGGACAATAGCAATCCATCATTGCCGCGAACGTGAAACCGCTCCATGGCTTGCTCTTTGGTCAGATCCTCTGCGAGCACCTCCTCGCATATCGACACATCCCGGAAGCAAATTTTGTCGGCGCCTTCCTGCTTGCGATAGTGATTTATCTCAGCTTGGCAAAGCGAACACCCTCCGTCAAAGTACACCGTCAAAGATCGTCTTTCAGATTGCACGCAAACCTCAGTTCAACAGTATGCCGGCCCGCTCGCGGCGAGTTCGCTAGATCGGGCCCCAGATCGGGAAGCCGCGCAAACGTGTGTTTCCCTTATTGAATACGGTCCGGCCATCGGTTTGGATCAGCCGCTCCAGAACAAAGCAGCCTTGATTCGAAAAGATTTGTCGATCGGGTGGCCTGTGCCAAAACGATGGGCCCTAGATTTGATCGCCGATCCGCCGAGAGAGTGTCGCTCACCAATCTAGAAGGGATTCCGACTGCGACGCCTCACTTGCAAGGGCGGACATTGCACCGCCCAGCTCATGCCCCTTGCCGGCCTGATTCGATCCGCGCCGCCGTTCTGAAGCTTCAGATCGGGGCGCCGAATTTTTTCGTACAAACCATCATCCTCAAATTCCGGAAAACGAGGTAAGAGGCGGTCCAGAAGCCAATGAGGAAAAACAATGAGCCGGCAAATCGGAGTGGCGATCGCGGGGGGAGGGATCGGTGGGCTGGCAGCGGCGCTGACGCTGCTCGCGCGCGGCTTTGACGTCAAGGTTTACGAGCAGGCGCCGGTTCTGGCGGAGATCGGCGCGGGATTGCAGATCAGCGCTAATGGCACGGAAGTGCTGGACCAACTCGGCGTTCTCGAGGCCGCGCGGAGAGTCGGCTGCGAGCCGACCGGGAAGCAGATCAGGCTCTGGAGCACGGGGCAGACCTGGAAATTGTTCGATCTCGGCGCCGCGTCGATCGAACGCTATGGCCATCCCTACTTGATGATCCACCGCGCCGATCTGCACGGCGTTCTGTTCGAAGCCGTTCGCTCGAGAGCGCCCGACGCGATCAGGACCGGGACGCGCTGCACGGGCTTTCATCAATCCGACGACGGCGTGACGTTATCGTTCGCCGATGGATCATCGGCCTCGGCCGACGTCTTGATCGGCGCGGACGGCGTGCATTCGGCCGTGCGCCAGGCGATGTTCGGTCCGGATCGTCCGCAGTTCACCGGCTGCATGGCCTGGCGCGGGCTAGTTCCGATGGCGCGGCTTCCGGAGCGGCTGCGCGCGCCGGTCGGCACCAACTGGATCGGCCCGGGCGGGCACGTGGTGATGTATCCGCTTCGGCGCGGCGAGCTTCTCAACTTCGTGGGGATCGTCGAGCGCGACGACTGGAAAGGTGAATCCTGGACCGATGCCGGGTCGCGCGAGGAATGCGCAGATGACTTCAGGGGATGGCACCCGGACATTCACGAGATCATCCGCAACATCGATACGCCGTACAAGTGGGCGCTGATCGGGCGCGAACCGTTGCCGAAATGGACGAGCGGAGGCGTGACCTTGCTCGGCGACGCCTGCCATCCGACGCTGCCGTTCCTGGCCCAGGGCGCCAACATGGCGCTGGAGGACGCGCTCGTCCTCGCGCGCTGTATCGAAAAATACCACGCGCCGCAAGCGGCGCTGCAGCACTATGAACCCCCACGTATCGAACGCACGACGAAGATCGTGCTCGGCTCGGCGGAGAATGCGAAGCGTTTCCACAATCCCACGCTGGCGGAAGCCGCCGGCGCGCAGGCTTACGTCGATCGCGAATGGCAGGAAGACCGGGTCAAGGCGCGCTACGACTGGCTGTTCAAGTACAGTGCCTCTCGTGCAGTCATCTGATTCAGCCGACGCAACGGCTCATGGCCGGTCCGCTTCCATCCAGGCCGGCAAGCCGTCGCCGCCGCTGCTCGGGGTGTGGTAGCGGCGGGCCGCGAAAATCCCGTCGGGATGGTTGGCCGTAACCCACTATTGCCGCATCATGAAGTCGCTCGCCACGCCACCATCGATTGCGGGTCGGAGAAGGCCTCGAAGCTGCGTAGTGCGCCAACGTCAGGCATCGCTGCAGGCTCGGCTCCTCCGCCAACAACGCCGGATCGTCTGGAATCCGGTTTGCAGGCACCCCAAGATCTTTGCGCTGGTAAAGCTTGTGGTCGCAAGGCCGGTTCGGGGCGATTTCATCAGCCCGTCACGTTGCTCGATTAGTTCCGGCTGCATGAAGTATGATCGAGCTATCGGGGTATCCATGGCGGCCAGTTTGGAGGCGCCGATCGTCGGCGCCGCGTTGACGAAGGTGACACTCGCGCTCCACCGCGACTGGATTCTGGAGAAGCAGCGCGATTTGGAAATCCAGGATTTTTTCAGTAGCGCGGCGCTCGATGGGGATTGGCGTTCAGTGGGTGCGCAGATCCGCGGGCTGCTCGACGGTTATACGGGCCGGCTCGGAATTCACGGCCCGTTCTGGGGATTCAAGATCGACAGCCAGGATCCGCTTATCCGCGCCATCGTCACCAAGCGGCTCCTGCAGGGCCTGGAGGCGTGCGAGCTGGTTGGCGCGACCCAGATGGTCATCCATTCGCCTTTCACGACGTGGGATTACAACAATCTGGATATCAATCCGGGGTCCCGACATGCACTGACCGAGCGGGTCCATCTGACGCTCAAGGACGTTGTGCAGCGTGCCGAAAATATCGGTTGTGAACTCGTCATCGAAAACATCGAGGACAAGGACCCAGCGGCCCGCGTCCTGCTCGCCAGGAGCTTTGACAGCGCCGCGGTCAGGGTTTCCATCGACACCGGACATGCGCATTACGCGCACGTATCTACCGGCGCTCCGCCGGTCGACTATTACGTCGATGCCGCCGGCGACGATCTCGCCCACGTCCACATTCAGGATACCGACGGCTACTCGGACCGTCATTGGCTACCGGGGGATGGCTCGGTGCGCTGGGCCGCCGTGTTCCGGGCGATGGGCCGCTTGTCGAGCAAGCCCCGTCTTCTAATCGAGGTCAAGGATCAGACGAACATTCGTCGTGGCGCCGCGCATCTCGAGGCGCTCGGTCTCGCCGTCTGAAAGTCGATCGGGCGCTGCGTCGCGCCTGTTCGGGAGAATGACCAGGTCGGCGATACGCGCGACAGCCGCGTCGCCGGTCTCTTTGACGACATGTCCCATGAAAAGGAACGATTCATGATCCGTCCCACCCGCCGTTCCCTGCTGAGCCTCGGCGCCGGCGCTGCCGGCGCGCTCGTCTTGCCGCGTATTTCGATCGCGCAGGCGGAGACTCGCCCGTCCATCAACATTGCGGTCCAGAAGGTCACGAACTCCAACACGCTCGATGTGCTGCGCGAACAGTCCAATGTCGGCGAGCGCGTTTTCTTTTCCTCCCTGTGGGAGGCCCTGATCAGCAAGAACTGGCGCGGCGACCTCAGCGTGACGCCGGGGCTCGCCACCGAATGGCGTCGCGTCGACGACCAGACCGTCGAACTGAAGCTTCGTCAGGGCGTGAAATTCCATAACGGCGACGAGATGACGGCCGAGGACGTCATCTTCAGCTTCAGCCGCGAGCGCATGTTCGCCAATACGGAAGCCAAGAACCGGAGCACCATCAGGGCGTTTGAACAGATCCCGACGCCGCGCCCCGGCAAGGAACTGCCGGCGGAAGTGCCGGCCGCGGCGCGCCGTATCTGGCCCGACCTCATCCGCGTCGAGGCCGTGGACAAGTATACGGTGCGCTTCGTCAATGCCACGCCCGATGTCACGCTGGAAGGCCGGCTGTCGCGTTACGGATCCGACATCATGAGCCGCCGCGGCTGGGAGGAGGCGGGAAGCTATCTCGACTGGGCGCGCAAGCCGATTACCACCGGCCCTTACAAGGTCGTCGAATTCAGGCCGGACGTGTCGCTCACACTCGAGGCACATGATGAATATTGGGGCGGCCGTCCGCCGATCAAGCGCATTCGTTT
>CADEDX010000282.1 GCA_902826195.1 uncultured Bradyrhizobium sp.
GTCTGGATCCAGCCGGCGCTTGGACGGTACAGCACGTCAATGCCCCCGCGCTCGACTGGTATCGCGATCTCTACGGTCGCGTCGGCCAGCCGTGGCTGTGGGTCTCGCGGATAAAGATGCCCGATGCCGAGCTGGCTGCGACCATTCAATCGCCTTCGATGGAGATCCACGCGCTCGCCGATGGGGGCCGCGACGAGGGCCTGCTCGAAATGGATTTTCGCGAACCCGGGCAATGCGAGATCGTCTCCTTCGGGCTCACAGGAAAACTCGTCGGCACCGGCGCCGGCCGCTGGCTGATGAACCGCGCGCAAGAGATCGCATGGTCGCATCCGATCAAGCGCCTCTGGCTGCATACCTGCACCTTCGACCATCCCGCCGCGTTAGCGTTCTACCAGCGCTCGGGCTTTCGCCCGTTCCGGCGGCAAGTCGAGGTGGTCAACGATCCACGGCTCGATGGGACCGTACCGCGCGATGTGGCGAAGCATGTGCCGGTGATTGGGTGAGGCTCCGAACCCTCTTCACTCTCTGCCGTCATCCCCGCCTAGTGCGCAATTGCGCACGGGGATCCAGTATTCCCGAGCAACTGCGATAGAACTGAGACGCCGCGGCGTACTGGATACTCCGCCTTCGCGGAGTATGACGACCTGTATTGGAGGCCGCGTAAAGTATCACTCAGAAAATGTCCTGCCTCACCCTTGCCAGCGAAAACCCGCGCCGTTCCGCGTTGAAGCACGTCACGCCGGTCTGCTCCGATGTGCACGTAAAGCCGCCGCGCTGCCACACTTCGCCATAGCCGAGCACGGGCAGGCGCGGGTCCATGACGGTGTCGCCGTGGCAGATGCGTGCGGCGGGGCCCTTGGCGTTCATCTGGAAGGCGCCGCCATAGTCGAGTTCGCAGTCGGCCGGGCGGCGCGGCTTTGTTTCCATCGCTGATATGTCGCAGCGGAGCGTGTTCTGCTTGTCGTCGGCAAAATACTGGCAGGTGATATTTTTCGACGGCGACTGGAAGCCGACCGGGGCTGATTGGGCATGGGCTGTGGCTACAAGTTTAAGCAGGGGCAGTAAGAGTAGGCCGAATAGCAGCGGTGACCGCATGTTGTTTTCCCGTTCTCGAAATGTGATGCCCGGACTTGATCCGGGCATCCATCCACCTCCATTATGATCACTTCAAGGTAGATGGATGGCCGGGTTATATTAGCAGAGGACGCGCTTCGCGCTGATGCCCGGCCACGATGAGCGGAGTGCCCATGTTCCTGATCGGCCAGTATGACTCTCCCTTTGTCCGTCGCGTCGCCATCGCGATGCGGCTTTACGGCATCGCCTACGAGCACAGGCCGTGGTCGACCTTTGGCGATGCGGACAAGATCGCGCTCTATAACCCGCTGCGGCGGGTGCCGACGCTGGTGCTCGATGACGACGAGGCGCTGATCGAGAGCACGATGATCCTGGATTATCTCGACGACCGTGTCGGCCCCGACAAGGCGATGATCGCGCCGCGCGGCGATACGCGGCGGCGGCATTTGCGGATTTGCGCGCTGGCGATGGGCCTCGGCGACAAGGGCGTCAGCCTGCTGTACGAGCGCGTGCTGCGCAAGGACAGGCAGCTCGATCTCTGGATCGAGCGCTGCACGGCGCAGATTTCGGGCGTACTCGAGATGCTGGAAAAGGAGCGCGCCGCGGTCAAGACGCCGTACTGGTTCGGGGAAAACATCGGCCATGCCGATATCGCGGTCGGCTGCGTCCTGCGCTTCGTGGGCGAGGCGCATCCCGTGCTGTTCGACGATCGCTATCCCGCGCTGAAGGCGCATTCGGCGCGCTGCGAGGCGCTGCGGCCATTCCAGGAGATCGTGCAGGCGCTGGATTCGCCGAAGAACTAGTCCTTTGCCGGGACCGCCTCGCGCAGCCGGATCAGCGCCGCTTCGACGACTTCGCGGGTGTACGGCTTTTGTACCACGGGGGCGGCGGCCAGTGCGGCCGGGATCGGCGCGCGCTCTCCGTAGCCGGTGGCGAACATGTATGGCACTTTCAGTTCGGTCAGGCGTGTGGCGACCGGGATGCTGTTCTCGCTGCCGAGATTGAGGTCGAGCAGCGCGAAATCCGGCTTCGCACGGTCGATCGACGTCAGCGCCTGGCTGACGGACGCGGCGGTCCCGACATGGCGCGCGCCGAGTTCGAGCAAAATCACCTCGGCGGCCATCGCGATGATCAGATTGTCTTCGACGATCAGCGCCGTGCCGGACAGGCGCGGCGGCGCCGATGTGTCGGTCTCCACCTTGGTTGCAACGCCCGTCATGGCGGTCACCATCTCCACATAATTGGCGGGAATCACAAAGCGTGCCTGCAAGCCGAGCAGGTCGAAGCGCAGCTCAGCATCGCCCTTGAGATCGAACGGGATCGAGCGCTCGATGATCGTGGTGCCGAAACCGCGCCGCGAGGGCGGCTGCACCGGCGGCCCGCCGCTTTCTTTCCAGTCGATTACCAGGCTCGAACTCTGGTCGAGCTTCCAGACGATCTCGACCTTGCCGGTCGAATCCGCCAGCGCGCCGTATTTGGCGGAGTTGGTCATCATCTCGTGGACGACCAGCGCCAGCGTCGCGAATGCCTTGGGGTCGAGTGCCACTTCCGGCCCGTCCATCTTGATGCGGCCCGCCCGCACGCCGAGATAGGCGCCGGCTTCCGATTCCACCAGCGCCTTCAGCGCCACCGGCGCCCAGTTCAGGCTGGTGATCTGGTCGTGCGCGCGCGCCAGCGCCTGGATGCGTCCGCCGAGCACGCCCGCGAATTCCTCGATGCTCCCGGCGGTATCCTTGCTCTGGGTGACGAGGCCGCGCACCAGGCCGAGGATGTTGCGAACGCGGTGGTTGAGCTCCGCGATCATCAGCTCCTGCCGCTCCTGCGCGCCCTTGCGTTCGCGGGCAGCGAGATCGGCGAGCTGCAAAATCACTTCGAGCAGCGTGATACGCAGCCCTTCCGCGATCTGCAGCTCGGCCGCGGTCCAGGGGGCGGACTGGCCGTGCACCGTCTCCTGCCAGAGCTCAAAACTCTTGCGCGGGGTGAGGCGCGGGCCGAGCGGACCCGAAGCATAGACCTTGCCCGGGGCGCCGGCCCAGTTCACCTTGCGCAAAATCTCACGACGAAAAAAGATCAGGCAGTCGCGCGGCGTGCGCGAGATCGGGATCGTGAGAAAGCCGGCGGCGCGGTCGCGGAACGATTGACCCGCGGCGTAGATTTTTCCGATCTCGGCGCTGGCGCTGATTCGCCCCGGCGAGGTGCGGTTGATGAAGCCGACGAGGTCCTTCACCTCACGCTCGGTCGGGGTTTCTCCCGACAGCGTGATCTCGTCATTGGAGCAGATCGCGATGCCGTCGCACTCGATCATCCCGCGGTAGTCGCCGATGAAGTCGGCGACGGCGCGCGGGCTGTGTTCGTGGCCGGCGGCGGCTTCGATCAGCCGTTCCTGAATCTGATGCGCGCGCGCCTCATAGTCCATCGTCGCTTCGCGCTCGCGGGTCTCGAGGATCCAGGAAAACATCTGGCCGAACAGCTCGGCGGCGGTGCGCCGCTCGAACGAGATATGCCGCGGCGCGTAGTGATGGCAGGCCAACAGTCCCCACAATTTGCCGTCGCGCAGGATCGATACCGACATCGAGGCGGCGACACCCATGTTCCGCAAATATTCAATGTGGATCGGCGATACCGATCGTAACGTTGAAATCGAGAGATCGAGCAGCGCCGCGCTGTGTGTCGCGGTCGAAGCCAGCGGCGCCGGCCTGGCGTTGATATCGGCGATGATGCGCAGCCAGTTGCGAGTGTAGAGCGTGCGCGCCTGCGCCGGAATGTCGGAGGCCGGATAGTGCAGCCCGAGAAACGGCTCCAGCCCGGAAGCCGCGACCTCGGCGATCACCTCGCCCGATCCGTCCGGGTGGAAGCGATAGACCATCACGCGATCAAAACCGTTCAGAATCTTGAGCTGCCGCGCCGCTTCCTGCGCCAGCTCCGTCACGCCCCTGGTCTTGCGGATACGGCTCACCATCAGCCGGACCATTTCTCCTGAATTAGTGTCGTGCTCGACGACCGAGGGCTCTGCCTCGATGATCAGATAGACGCCGGAGAAATGAATGGAGATGTCGAACGGCTTGCCGCCGTCCTGTAGGGCGACGCCGAAAATCCGTTCGCTGGCATCCGGCCCGGACAGATAGTCGACGCGGGCGCGGATGGCGTCGACTGCCGCTTTCGAAAGCACTTCCTCGACGGGGCGCTGGAAAACCTCGGTGCAGCCGCGGCCGAGATAATCGGCCACGTTTTCGGAAGCGAAGCAGACCGTAAAATCGGATTGCAGGCCGAGCAGGAATCCGAACGGCTGGATGCTGCCGGGAATGTGGATCGGCTCGCGGTCGCAATTGGTGAGATCGACCGGCCGGTTCATGGCAGCGCCACCGCGTGTGCCAACAGGTCGAAGGTGGCGCGGACGCCGGTGCGCTCCAGCGACCGCTCGAGCGGCAACAGCGCGGCGGCCTTGATCTCCAGGAAACGGCGATAACCAGGCTCCGTGCAGAGATCGAGCGCGCCCAGCGTGGCATCGAGCCGCGCATGATCTGCGGCAGTGGTGTCCCTCAAGATGCTACGAAGAACGGATTTTGGGCGGGTAGAGAGGCTGCAATCAACGACATGCGGCGTCGGAATTGCGATTTCCGGCATCCGAAATCCTTCTTGTAGGGTACTGCGCGGCAGCTAGGTCAAATGATTCCCAATGCAAACGCGGCCGGTAACAGGGGGTTCCCCCGCCTGACCGGGTGATTCTGCCAGGATGGTAAGCGCCGGCGATGGGGGCGCCGTCAGTCTGACGGAACTACCGCGTCGACCGCATCGCTTCCGGCGTATCCGGCTGGACCAGCGGGTGGGCTCGCGCAAATTCCGGCAGCGCCATCGCGGTGTCGAAGATACGCTTCACCGTCGGGTAGATTTTCAGGTCGATCTGCTGCGTCACCGCAACGCTCACATGACCTGCCATGCAGATGTCGGCGATCGTCGGCGCATCCCCATGACAGAATTTGCCGGTGTCCTTGTGATCGGCCAGATGTCCCTCCAGCGCGGCCAGCGTTTCCACCGTCCAGTGCCGCCGCCAGGCCGCCTGCTGCGTGTCGCGCAGATTGAGTTCGTGATCGAGATAGCGCCGCACCCGCGGCGTCAGCAGCGGATGTCCCTCGCAGGCCACCATCAGCGCCAGCGCGCGGACGCGGGCGCGGCCACTGAGATCGGCCGGTAGCAGCGGCGGAGAGGGATATTTCTCGTCGAGATATTCGAGAATGGCGAGCGACTGGAACAGCGTGGTGCCGTCGCCCGCGATGAGCGCGGGTAGCGCCATCTGCGGATTGATCCTGCGATACTCGGCATCGCGATGCGCATTGGCGTCAATGTCGACGAACACGACATCGACGGGGACATTTTTCAGATTGAGCCCGATCCGTACGCGAAAACTCGCCAGTGATCGCCAGAACGAGAAGAATTTCATGGGAGGTGTACTCCAGTCGTCATGCGCGGGCTTGACCCGCGCATCCATCCATCTTCGTGAGATGGATCACCGGGTCAAGCCCGGTGATGACAGGTCAGGCCCCAACCGCCTTCTTCCGCCAGGCCAGATGCACCGCGCAATTGCAGCCCGGTGGATGCGATGCGACGTCGTTGGCTGGGACGATCTCCGCCACCGGCGCTTTCGCCGCCTCCTGCGACGGGATGTAGTTCAGCACCGGCGCCAGCCAGCGTTCGGTCTCGGCGACGCTCATGCCCTTGCGTGCGGCATAGTCTTCGACCTGGTCGCGCTCGATCTTGCCGACGCCGAAATAAAAGCTCTCGGGATGGCTGAAATAAAGCCCCGACACGGAGGATCCCGGCCACATCGCAAAGCTCTCGGTCAGCTTTACGCCGGTCGTGTTTTCGGCATCGAGCAACGAAAACAGCGTCGCCTTCTCGGTGTGATCGGGCTGCGCGGGATAGCCGGGCGCCGGGCGAATGCCGGCATATTGTTCTGATATCAACTCGTCCGGGGCCAGCGTCTCGTTCGGCGCATAACCCCAAAACTCTCTGCGCACGCGCTGGTGCATCCGCTCGGCAAAGGCCTCCGCGAGGCGATCGGCCAGCGCCTTGCACAGGATCGAGGAGTAATCGTCATTGGCGTTCTTGAAGCGGTCGGCGACCGCGTCCTCGCCGATGCCTGCGGTGACGACGAAGCCGCCGATATAATCGGGTACGCCGGAGGATGCGGGCGCGATGAAGTCCGACAGGGCGGCGTTGAAGCGGCCCTCACGCTTCTCCAGTTGCTGGCGCAGCGTGTGGAAGGTCGCGATCTTGCTGGTCCGCGTGTCATCGGCATAGACGGCGATATCGTCGCCCTCGGCATTGGCCGGCCAGAAACCGATGGTGGCGCGCGCCGTGAACCACTTCTCCTGGATGATGCGGTCGAGCATTTTGCGCGCGTCGTCATAGAGCGAGCGGGCGACCTCGCCGATCTTGGGGTCGTCAAGGATGGCCGGAAAACGCCCGGTCAGTTCCCAGGTCTGGAAGAAGGGCGTCCAGTCGATGTATTCGGCCAGTTGCGCCAGATCGTAGGCATCGAAACTCCTGATGCCGAGAAATGCCGGCTTCTTCGGCGGCGTCTTTGCAAAATCGGCCTTCACGGCGTTGGCGCGGGCATCTGCCAGCTTCAACCGCTTCTTGTCGGCCTGCGCGCGGAAATGCGCCGCGGAAATTTTTGCGTATTCGGCGCGGATGTCGGCGGCGTAGGCCTCGCGGCGCTCGGGCGAGAGCAGCGCCGACGCCACGCCCACCGCGCGGCTGGCGTCATTGACATGCACGACTGGACCGCCCTTGTAGTTCGGGTCGATCTTGACGGCGGTATGGACGCGGCTCGTCGTCGCGCCGCCAATCAACAGCGGCATCTTCATGCCCTGGCGCTCCATCTCGCCGGCCAGGAAACTCATCTCATCGAGCGAGGGCGTGATCAGGCCTGACAGCCCAATGATGTCGGCGTCCTCGGCCTTGGCGGTCTCGATGATCTTGCTGGCGGGCACCATGACGCCGAGGTCGATGACCTCGAAGTTGTTACATTGCAGCACGATGCCGACGATGTTCTTGCCGATGTCGTGGACGTCGCCCTTCACGGTGGCGAGCACGATCTTGCCGGCGGCATTGCGCCCGTCGCTGGTAATGCCGTTGGCGAGGTTGCGCGCCTTCTCCTCTTCCATGAATGGCATGAGGTAGGCGACCGCCTGCTTCATCACCCGCGCTGACTTCACCACCTGCGGCAGGAACATTTTTCCGTCGCCGAAGAGGTCGCCGACGATGTTCATGCCGGCCATCAGCGGGCCCTCGATCACGTTCAGCGGCCGCTCGACTGTCAGCCGCACGGCTTCGGTATCCGCTTCGATGAATTCGGTGATGCCGTGCACCAGCGCGTGGCTCAGCCGCTTCTCGACCGGCCATTCGCGCCAGGCGAGATCCTGCTCCCTGGTCTGCTTCTCCTTGCCACGGAATTTTTCCGCCAGCGCCAGCAGCCGCTCGGAGGCGCCCAGATCGCGGTTGAGGATGACGTCCTCGCAGACCTGGCGCAGTTCGGGATCGATGTCGTCATAGACGATCATCTGTCCGGCATTGACGATGCCCATGTCCATGCCGGCCTTGATGGCGTGATACAGGAACACCGAATGCATGGCCTCGCGCACCGGCTCGTTGCCGCGGAACGAGAACGACAGGTTGGAGACGCCGCCGGAAATATGTGCATGCGGCAGGTTCTGGCGGATCCAGCGCGTCGCCTCGATGAAGTCGACGCCGTAATTATTGTGTTCTTCGAGTCCGGTTGCGATCGCAAAGATGTTCGGGTCGAAGATGATGTCCTCTGGCGGAAAGCCGACCTGATCGACCAGGATATCGTAGGCGCGCTTGCAGATCTCGGTCTTGCGCGCGAACGTATCCGCCTGGCCGACTTCGTCGAACGCCATTACCACGACGGCGGCGCCATGGCGGCGCGCAATGCGGGCCTCGTGGATGAACTTCTCCACGCCTTCCTTCATCGAGATCGAGTTCACGACCGGCTTGCCCTGAACGCATTTCAGGCCGGCTTCGATCACATTGAACTTGGAGGAGTCCACCATCACGGGGACGCGCGCGATGTCGGGCTCGGCGGCAACGAGGTTGAGGAACGTCACCATCGCGGCTTCGGAATCCAGCAGGCCCTCGTCCATGTTGACGTCGATGATCTGGGCGCCGTTGTCGACCTGGTCGCGGGCCACGGCCACCGCCGCGTCGTAGTCGTCGGCCT
>CADEDX010000283.1 GCA_902826195.1 uncultured Bradyrhizobium sp.
GAATCATCGAGGGAATCATAGCAGCGCAATGGCGTTTTCACACAGCCAGGGTCAAAACGCGACTTCAGGCGGCGACCGAGCTACTTCAGCTTGTCTCCCAGCAACCGACATCGGCCGGGCCGCTCGGGAGGTCTGTTGAGGGCCAATAGGCGGCATGCTTGCAAAGGCACGGATCCGGGCAATGCGCAATGGTCGTTCGTTTGTGTCCGCAAGAGGCCGTCGGCGGTGAACCTCTCGCGGACAGCCCGCGACAAACAAGCCGCCATCGTCGCGACGGTGGCGCGTGTCGCGCCGATCGCGCGACGCCAATTGAGGTTTCTCATGCCAATCGTCCGAATCCTCCTGGTCCTTCTCGCGCTCGCTTTGCCGCTGTCGATAGCGGGAGGCGCTGTTGCGGGGCCGTTTGAGGATGCGCAGGCGGCGCATAGCAGACGCGACTACGCAACCGCGCTACGGCTCTGGCGTCCGCTGGCCGACCAAGGCAATGCTGAGGCGCAGTACGCACTCGGGTTCATGTACGACGGCGGCCAAGGTGTGCCGAAAAATTACGCTAGGGCTGCAAAGTGGTGGCGCCTCGCAGCCGATCAAGGCCATACCTTCGCCCAGCACAACCTGGGGACCTTGTACGACAACGGCAATGGGGTGCCTCAGAACAAAGCTGAAGCATTGAAGTGGTATCACCTTGCCGCCGAGCGCGGTAACGATGGTGCGCAGTTCAACGTCGGGGTCCTGCATTTCGCAGGCGTGGCCGTGTCCGAGAATCGGATCGAGGCTGCGAAGTGGTTTCGCCGCGCTGCAGACCAAGGTCATATTGGAGCGCAGGTATATCTTGGCCTCTGTTACGCTACGGGACTAGGCGTGCCGCAAGACAATATTCAAGCATACATGTGGCTCAGTTTGGCGGCTGCGCGAAGTGACCAAGATGCGATCAGCAATCGAAATCGCGTCGCGCAGCAGATGACCCCGGCACAGATCCGCCGAAGCGCAGAAGCTGGCGGTTGAGTGGAAGTCGAAACCGGAACGGTAGTATTCCCGTGCGTCGCGGAAGCGATGTCCGCTCCGCGTCTTGGCCGTGTAAAAGCTCCATTCCGGGGAAGCCGGAGAGAAGGTCGGACCGTTCGGCCTCAGGCCGCGATCGCGGCCATCAACGGCTTGATCCCAACAATGTTCATAACCCGGGTCAGATTGTAGGCCAGGACCGAGAGGGCCATCTCGGCGGCTACTTTAGGAAGCGTTTTGGTCAAGAAGTGCGTCGCACCCATGCGCGCTTTCATGGTGCCGAACGGATGCTCGACGGTCTCGCGACGTAGTCGCATGGCGAGCGGGTTCGCATCGAGCCGCTGCTGCACGGCGTCGAGCAGATGCTCGTGTTCCCATCGTGTGATCCGTCGCTCGGACCCGGGCGTGCACTGGGATTTGATCGAACAATTCTTGCAGGCGTTGGTCCAGTAGCGCCGCAGCATCTTGTCGGCTTCTTCGTTTGTATAGCGATAAGGCAACCGCTCCCCGGCCGGACAACGATAGGTATCGTCCTCCGGTGATCTCCTGCGAAAGCCGCGGCGTTTTCGAGGAGCGTTGCCGTAGGCGCTTAAGTTGTACTTATATGAGAAAGCACGCTTACGAAATGCGCCCTGGCTGCGGAGCCGAAGGTTAGTCCCATATCTTTTGTCAATTTGCCTTCAATGAAAACTTCATCTTGTTCAGAAATCGGATTGAAAGCATTTCGAAGGCATCTTGTAGGCTCGTTGCTGGTAGGTCGGAAATGTCTCACGCGCCTGTGAGTTTGGAGACTGTAGAGGCCCATATGGGCTTGCCGCGGACGCGTATCGCCGCCTTCCCGCCTGAAATTGAGCGGCAGTTCGAGGCAGACACCAACGCAAATCGATGCCGGCGCTTGACCCTCGGAATTTTGGTCTCGGCGGCGCTCTATAATTGCTTCTTGATAGCTGACTGGCTTCTCGTGCCAGACGTGCTGCAGTTGGCGATGTGGCTTCATTTCGTTGTGGTCACGCCTTGGATGTTGACGGCCGCCTGGCTGATCTCTAGGAGACCGAGCCCCTTTGTGCGGGAGTGTCTGGCTGCGAGCGTACCGGTCCTCATCATTCTGCAGATAGACGCAGGTTTTGCGTTCACGATGAGCGAGAGCGCAGCTCACTATCAGTATGTCGTAATACCAACGCTTCTATACACAAATGTTTCGTTGCATCGTCTGGTATTCCGATTTGCTCAATCGGTTACGGCCGTCATCCTAATATGCCACGCTGTGCTGGTACTGTCAGCCAGCTACATTTCGGGGCCGGTGGCGACAATGATTTTGGTGCAAGTTGCAATATGCGCCTACATCACGCTAGTTGCGAATTTTACAATGGAGCGCGATCTGCGAAGAGCCTACCTCTATTCCCTCAGAGATCGCATGCGTCACGCCCAGGCTGACGCGGCGGCGAGACACGATACCCTAACAGGGTTGGCAAACAGACATCATCTCAAGGAAGAGCTGCATAGGCTCTGGTCTGCACCAAGCCAAGCGACGTCACCCGTATCCATCGTGATGCTCGACGTCGACAACTTCAAGCGTCTCAATGATAGGTACGGACACGGCGCGGGGGATCTCTGCTTAAAGCGTATTGCAGCGATCTTGACTGCAGAATTGTGCGGCGTCGGAGATTGTGCCATTCGCTACGGCGGAGAGGAGTTCTTGCTGTTGCTGCCGGGCCTTCCGCTGGCCGACGCCATGCGCATTGCCGAGCGAATTCGCAGGGCAATTGAACAAGCAGCGATACCCAATGAAGGCTCTGGCCTGGGTGGAGTAGTCACAGCGAGCTTTGGCGTGGCCGCTTGTCACGTCACGGAGCTATCGGCTGCTGAACTGATCGCTGCTGCCGATAGCGCACTTTATGCCGCGAAGACGAAGGGGCGAAATCAGGTCTGGCCGCCGCCGGTCACCGCAGAGCAACGGACTGCCGTGCTCCTGTCGATGACGAATTACAATCTTCCTAGGCTATAGGCAATGCGGGTTGACGGCGCTGCTTGTGGGTGCCGCCAACCAAAAACCGTTAACTAGCCCCGCGCACGCCGCAGCGCGGATTCCAATCGCTCTTTCTCCTTGTCCCAGCGGGCTTCTTCGGCTTGCGATCTGTTCTCGAGAGCCTCGACCTCGGCCTGGATTTTGGCGGCCCGCTTCGCATACTCGTGCTCCGCCTTGTCCAACGCAGCCTGCGCCTTGTTGATGGCCTGCTGTCGGCGTTCACGGTCCTTCTGCCTGGCGGCCTCTTCGCTCGCCCGTTCAAGGTCGCGGCGCCTCCGTTCCCGTTCGTAGTCAAAAGCGGCCTTCCGTTCCGCAACCTTATCGACAGGGCGAGAGGAAGGCTTCTTCGCCTTTGGCCCTTTCGCCTTGCGGGCGGCTTTCGTTGGTCCACGGCCGCCAAGATGAGTGGGCAATTCGGCATCTTCGCTGAAAGGTCGGTCAGTTCCAACCGGGCGCCTGAGAACGATGCCGGGCTTTGCCATGGCCGCGGCGACGACGTCCGGATCGTGGCTCTCCTTCGCTGCGCCCTGGTGGAAGAGATTGCTGTCGGCGCCCCAAGCTTCCAGAGCCGCTTTCATGGAGGGAGCGGCCATCGCCAGATCAAAGAAGCCCAGCGAGGTCTGGTAGGTTTTCAGTTTTCTCGCCATGTGAGACGCTTCCCTGCACCGCCCACCGACCCTTTCAAGCAATCAACCGTGCTGTCTACCTCCAGAGCATAGAATTTTCAAAGCGGGCGAACAGAGCGGCCGGCACGGAAAATATCTTGACGCATCCGGCTTGTCGGAGCGAGCTTTCCGTGAACCCACCGCAAGGATACGCTACGCCGACTTCCGCTGCGGTTTGGCCGCCGGCTTCTTCGCCGTGGCTTCCTTAGCCAGTTTCTTGCCGGCAATCGGCATCAGCATTTCCTTCTGCCCGGCCGCTGCCTTGCGCGCCTTCTTGGCTGGCTTCTTCGGCGCTTCTGTCGCTTGCGACGCGCCACCGCCGATGCTCTTGCGCAGCGCGTCCATCAAATCGACGACGTTATCGCCACGCGGTCGCTCTTTCGCTTTTATTGGTTTGCCGGCCCGCTTCTGGTTGATGAGTTCGACGAGGGCCGTTTCGTATTGATCCTCGAACCTATCCGGCTCGAAATGGCCCGCCTTCTGGTTGACGATGTGCTTGGCAAGATCGAGCATGTCCTTGGTGACTTTGACATCCTGGATATCGTCGAAATACTCGTCCGCAGATCGCACCTCGTAAGGATAGCGCAGCAGCGTTCCCATCAGGCCCTTGTCCATGGGCTCAAGGGCGATGATGTGCTCGCGGTTGGTCAGCACGACCCGTCCGATGGCGACCTTGTTCATCTCACGGATGGTTTCGCGGATGACCGCGAAGGCGTCGTGGCCAACTTTCCCGTCCGGTACCAAATAGTAGGGACGGATCAGATACCTCGGGTCGATTTCGGCGCGGTCGACGAACTCGTCGATCTCGATCGTTCGCGTCGATTCCAGCGCAACGTTCTCAAGCTCCTCCTTCGTCACCTCGATGAACGTGTCCGTGTCGACCTTGTAGCCCTTGACGATGTCCTCGTTGGCGACCTCCTCGCCCGTATCGGCATCCACCTTGGCGTATTTGATGCGGTGGCCGGTCTTCCGGTTGAGCTGGTTGAACGAGACCTTCTCGGATTCCGACGTGGCCGGGTAAAGCGCTACCGGACAGGTGACAAGAGAAAGGCGCAGGAAGCCTTTCCAGTTAGCGCGGGGGGCCATGGTGGAACTCCAATACTGATTTTCGGATTCAAGACGATCAGCTGGTCTTGGTTCCGACAGCCCGGTCTCCCCGGCAGGATGATTCTTTCTTGGAGACAGGCTAAAGCCGACTCGACTTTTGTTCACTTTATGTTCTATTTCGGCATGACCGATCGACCCGCGAGCTGGCGCATGCCGACCCCAAAGCAGATGGAAAAACTGGCCGCTGAGGCCGCCCGAAGGCCGGCTCCCCCAGCCTCACCTTCGGATGCACCCCTCCCGGCCGAATACTGGGAATCGGTACTGAAAGATCCTCGCGCCGGCGCGGTCGGGGCCGCGACGCGGCCGCGACGTCTCTCCGAGATTAAGCGCCACGTGCTGCGCATTTCCTGCCGCCGCTGCGAGCGGACCGTGGAAATCCAGACCGCCGATGCAGTCCGACTGTATGGCGGCAACGCGGTCTGGAAGGACGTTGCGCAGCGACTACTCGACAACACCTGCCAGCAGCGCACCGGAAGACACGAAGAAGATGGATGCTGGCCGGCGTTCGAGACCCCGTAGCCCCGGCTCCGGATCGCCGATCCAATCACTTGCGCCTGGATGGCTAGATGGCCCCAAAGTATCACCCGACGCCCCTGTCGGGCGGCGATCGCAAGGCTCTGGCGAAAGAGCTAGGAAAGGCACGTGCGATGGCCAACATCCTGGCCGCCCAATCGGCTGAGACGCGGGCCATGGGCGAGGCGATGATCAAGCAGGCAGACAGGCTGCTTTGCGAGAGCTGGAACGAGCGAATGTGGAGCGACGGCGAGCCGATCGATCCATCGCCCACCGTCGACCAGACCGTGAATGGAGGATACCCCAAATAGCGAGCAAGATTTGGTCCGGCCGGTGTCTCTGGAATTTCGGCGGCCATCTGGAACCGACTGCCACCTCTCGGCATATTAGCATCGGCGTTTAACCTAACTAACCCTACGGTCAGGACCCGTAAGCACGAGGTTGTGTCATGCAGCGTCGCCGATCCGTCCCGCACACATTCGAAGAGAATATTGCAGCCGAGAAGGCCAAGCTCGAAGCGCAAATCGCCCACTTAAAACCAGGTCCCGAGATGGACGCTATCCGGAAGAAAATCCGGCAGCTGGAGACGGCCTCGCACATGAGCGAATGGATTTCGTCTTCCGGACTACAAACCCCAACATGAAATAACTGAGGAACCAAACGCCTCTGACTTTGTCGGCTCACCACAGGTGGCCCGGTCGGCTCCCGCCTGAAGCGGAGCCAGTCACATGTGTGAGAAGTGCGTGGAGATCGACAAGAAAATCGAGCACTACCGGCTGATCGAGCGGTCCATCTTGGATCAATTAACGGTAGGCCGCGCCAAAGAATTGATCGCCGAGCTGGAGGCTCAGAAAGCCGCCCTGCATCCGGAGTAAGGATGGGCAAGCTGGTGGATGCATTGGGCCAATCAGGCGGCATCTGTGACTTGCCCATACCGTCGCCAGACTTGCACTTGCGGAGAGGTGCGGACAGTCGAACGAACATGCCGACCCTCGCCGTCAAAATCGCCTTCGGCCAACTGTGCCTGCGAGCTGCCCGGCATAAATCCGGACGCGTCCGTCCGTGGTCATTCGCAGCCTGCCCTCAAGATCGGCCATATAGCCTAGCGCGATCAATCGTGCCCTGTGTGCGGCCGGGATAACAGGCGCTGGACCGTTGACGGTTACGTTGCCGACCAAAACCAACGAAGCGAACTCATGAGCGGTTAGCCTTTGCGTTTCTGATGTCATGTTAGCATGGGACCACACTTTGAGCACCCTGCATGTTCAATATTGCTCAATCAGAGAAAAAACTTCTGTACGTCATGTGGCGCAAAATGCATTGCGTGAACCTCAGTTTTGATACCGTGATATACGGTGCGCACCCATGACCACCCGCGCACAGAAAATTACCTTCGGCCAGCTCCGCGCGCAAGGCTTGCACCACATCGAAGTCTATTGCCGCGATTATAAGTGCTCGCATTCAGTCAAGCTTCCAGCCGACCGCTGGCCGGATCATGTGAGGCTGTCCGATATTGAAAATCAGTTTGTGTGTACGGTTTGCGGCAAGCGCGGCGCAGAGGTTAGGTGATATGCAACCAACTGCGCAATTTGAAAGCAGCTCATGGCCCGTCACAAAAAAGCACGTCGGCACGTTGTAGCCAAGGGGATCGTCACCTACGATCTTACCAAAATCGACGTCGCGGAAGCATTGCTAGTGTCGGCTATCCGACAATTTTTCGAGGGTGCCCACCCGGTCCCGATTTATTTATTGGCAAGTTCGGCCCGAGAAATTCTCACGACTATCGGCGATAAGGCCGGCGTTGAAACCGTATTGCATTCCTTCGCAAAAAAGAAAGGCTTAACTCTCAAAGAAGTCGCGCATCAGGCACATACGTTCGCGGGCTTCTTTAAACATGCGGACCGCAATCCCACTGCCACGCTGAAATTCTCTGAGGATGAAGCCGACTCCGTCCTGGCAATGGCTTGCCAGGACTTCGGTCGCGTCACTGGCGGCATGCCAATCGAAGCTCAGATTTTTGAAGTTTGGATTTACGCCTTAGCTTTCGAGCGGGTTACAGATGCACCGCTCAAAGGGCAGCGGATAATCAAACTTGCAATCAAGACCTTTCCAGGGATACGCACGGCCGAACGCAAACAACAAAAGAAACTCGGACTAAATGTGCTGCGGCAGGTGCAGGATGATCCAACACTGAAAATGAAGTACAGGCGCGAAGTGCGGCTAGCGCTAACCGGAGCAACAGCAAAGAAGAAATGATTTGGCTCCGATCGGTAGCCTGCCCATCAAGGTCTCATTTGTTTCGTGACATGGGGCGCGTCACGGAACGATCACAGCGCATCCCAAAGCACGCCCTCACGATAAGCGAGCACGTAAAACTCCACGTTGCCGTGCTCGTCCAAAGCGTCCTCGATGCACCACTTTACCTTTGGATCGACCTCGACGGCCTGAACTCGATCAAGCGCATTTTCTGCAGCCTGGTCGGTCCGGAAGATCATAAATTCGCTCTCTGGCTGGCTTCGAATGATCGGCATCGCATCACCTCGCTAGAATCACCCACGCAGTGAAGCCAAGCCACACCAACAACGCCGCGATAATGGTGGCGGTGGCGGTCATTGTGATTGCGTCGGCATTATTCTTGAACGGGCAAAGGTTTCTCTGCGCATCTCATCACCAAACACGCCACATGCCGCGAGAAACCCGAGGCCGCCGGTGTCCTTGAAAAAATGCTCCACCGCTCGTGGATCATCTATTCCAGCCCTGCGCGCCCACCGCTGAACATAGATGCAGGCATCTTCAAATTCCCAAATCTCGTGCGGGTCTTGATCGTAGCCGAGCATATGCAACACGAAGAACCCGTTTGGGAATTGTGCAGTGACCTTGCGCCACATCTCCGCAGCTTCTCTAGCTGCCCTATTGGTGAGGTGACCGCGAAGCCCAATCGTAAGGTTGAACAAGGTGCGCTTGCCATC
>CADEDX010000284.1 GCA_902826195.1 uncultured Bradyrhizobium sp.
TCATGCAGCGAAGCTGGTGTTCCTCACGGTAAAAGTAAGTTTCATTGACGGTGAAGGAATTGATCAGATGCTCGATCTCCTGATCGGCATCGGTTCTCAGCAACGAGAAATATTCCTGAAACGACGATGAACCGGTTGCTGTGATGCGGTCCTCAAGGCGCCGATCGATGAAATAGCGCTTGCTCTCGGCGAACGACATGCCGGTACGACGGTAAAGGAATTCGCAGAAGCGCTGAACCTGCTCCGACGAGATGTGAATAGGCGGCGACGATCCTCCCTTTGAATCGTCCATCGGGTCTAGCTCTTTTCGCCCGAAATGCGGCTCATCGCCACCGAAATCGCGAACGGCAGAAAAGGCGTCGCAGCAAAGCGCGCCGCACACCGCTCCAGGGTCGGAAGCGCCTCCAGTGTTCCAACCTCGGTCAGGACATCGATCGCGGCCGCGCAGACGTTGGGGTGGGGCTCATGCTCGATCAATTCGCAAAGCAGGCGGGTGGCCTGGGAGGCCTCCATGTTGCGCGCGAGCTCGGTTGCAAGCAGGCGCACGTCGGAATCGCCGTCGCTCAGTAATGGCGGCATGAATGGTGCGATAGCTTCGGGCAACGCCTGCAACGCCTCGATCGCCGCCGCCCGCACCCCCGCGTCTTGCGACCGCAGGCATGGCAACAGGACATCGATGCTGGCCGGATTGCCGATGCGGATCAGCGCGGTCATGATGGCTTCGCGCACGCGCGGGGTGGGCTCGCGGGCGAGAGCCGCGGCCAGCGCCGGTACTGCGTCGGCCTGCCCAGCGAACGCCCGAGCCGCCGTCCAGCGGCTGTCCGCATCCGGACTGTCCAACGCGGCCTGCTGCGAGCCAGAACTATCGCTGCTTGCTCCGCTCTTTTTGCCTTTAATCAGCGGCACAGGAATTCACCATTTCAATGATCGTTTCGGCAATGTCTTCCAGCGGCCGCACCTTTTCGGCACCACCGTTCTTCACCAGTTCACCCGGCATGCCCCAGACGATCGCGCTGGACTCGGCTTCAGCGATGGTGCGCCCTCCGGTCAGCCGCAGGCGCTTCATCGCCTCGGCGCCATCATTGCCCATTCCCGTCATCATGACCCCGACCAGGCGAGAGGCTTCGAGATGATCAAGCGCACTGGCCACCATGCGTTCCACGCTCGGATGCCATAAATAGCTGACCTTGGCCGGCACCGGCATCGCGATGACGCCGGACGCCCGAGGCGCGACCATGACGTCGGCATCGCCCTTTCCGATGTAGATGGTACCGGGCCTCAGAGGCATCGGCTTGTTGACCTCGACGACGTCGAGATGGCATTCCCGGTCAAGTCGTTTGGCAAAGGGACCGGTAAAACTCGCAGGCAAATGCTGGGCGACGAGAACCGGCCAAGGGAAGTCCGCCGGCAGTTGCGGCAGCACGGTATCGAGCGCCGCCGGACCGCCGGTCGAAGTGCCAACCAGCACGAGGCCAAAGGGCATCGCACTCCCGCGCTTTATTGCGGCTTTCGTCGGATTGGCGCTCGATGGCGACAGGGCGCGGCTGGCGCGGGGACGCGAGGCCAGCCCGGCACCGCTCATCCGATGACGAACCCGTTCAGTCAGCCGCAGGGTCCGCCGGATTCGGGCGCTGGATGCGGCTCGTACTTTTTCCACCAGGATGGGGCGCAAGCGATCGATCTCCAGTGAAACCGCGCCACCTGGCTTGGCGATGAAATCGACCGCGCCGAGTTCGATCGCTTCCAGCGTCGCTTCCGCGCCCTCCGCTGTCAGCGAGGAAATCATCACAACCGGCCGCGGCGCCTCGATCATGATCCGGCTGAGGCACGTCAAGCCGTCCATGCCGGGCATCTGCACATCGAGCGTCACGACCTGCGGATCGAAAGCGCGCACCAGCTCGAGCGCTTCGTTGCCGTCACGCGCCACGCGGATGTCGAAATCACCCTCTGCGGTGAAGATGCCTTCGAGCAGCTTCCGCATCAAGGCCGAGTCGTCAGCGATCAGGAGCCGGATCACGAAACCGTCACGGGTGCATCGAACTTGGAATGGGCGAACTCGGCCAAGAGATCGGCCTCGACCTGATCGAGCAACTGCGCGGGATCGACCAGCAGGATCAATTGCCCGCTGGCCTCAAGATTGACCAGGCGAGAGATCAGCCGCATCTGCTCGGGCGAAAGTTCTGGCGCCGGGCAAATGGCGTCGCTTGGTACTTTCAAAATCTTGGAGACGCTGTCGACAAGGAAGCCCGCGGTCACCCCACCGATCGCCACTATCAGAATGCGACAGGAACCGAGCTGCTCCCTATTGTTCAAATCAAAACGACGCCGCAGATCCACGATCGGCACGACGCTGCCGCGCAGGTTCATCACCCCGTCGATGAACGCGGGAGATTTCGGCAACCGGGTGATATGCTCGGGCGATCGGGCGATCTCGCTTACCGCGGCAATGGGAATGCCGTAGTCCTGATCACCCAGCCGGAAGATGATGAATTGCTCGTCTGCCATGGTGTCCGTTTCCGGTTGCAACCCGGGATCACTGGCCCCCTGCTCGCTCAGGATACGCTGAACAAGCTCCGACCGAAACAACCGGTCCGGCGACAGCAACGCGACCAATCGCCGTCCGCCGTCGAGCCGACAAATCGACGTAATCTCCGCATCCCCGTCCCCGCGGGTCAGCAAAGTCGGCGCCGGATCGATCAGGTCCGGATCGAGACGAAGAATCTCGCGCGTCGCATCGATCACAATTCCGACCATGCCTTCGCCGATCGACATAACCACGACCTTGCCGCGCGGCCCCTGTTGATCGCCGATCGGCAGGCCCAGCAATGTCCGCAGCGACACCAGCGGCAGCAGACTGTCCCGCAGCGTCACCACACCCAGCACGGCGGCTTCCGGACGAGGCAATTCCGAGATGTGAGCCGGCAGCGGAATGATCTCCCGCACGCGGTCAATCGGCAACGCATATTCCTGGTCGCCGAGGCAGAAACTCAATAGCGAGATCACCGCCTTTGCCGGCGTCCCGGTCGACGGGCCTTTGGCGAGCGCCGTCTGGATATCGGCCGGCGTCGAAGAAACACCGAGCCGAACGAACTGTCCTTGCAAAAGACGCGCGGGATCCAGCAGTTTTATCGGGCTCTCGCCTTCAGCGCCTTTGATGGCACCGTCCAGCACGACGGAACCATCGGGACGAATGCCGGGAGCGTCCCGTTCAAGGCGCTCCGCGGCAACGGCCGACAGACCTTGGATGCCGTCAACGACGAGCCCGACCGGGTTATCGCCGCGCACGACGATCACGCGCCTCGACTTGTCGGCTGCGATATCCGGCAGGTTCCGCAGAGCGCGCACGCTCACCACCGGCAGCACGACGCCGCGAAGATTGGCCAGTCCGAGCAGGCTCGGCGGCACGAGGGGCATATGGGCAAGAACCGGTGGCCGAATGATTTCCGCGACGACATCAAGACGCAGACCAAACAGCTCCCCCGCAAGCTGAAACACCAGGAGATCTTCGAGTGGCGCGTCAGCATTCGGCGCGCGCGCAGTACTGTCGGTCGACAGATCGGCCTTCTTCCGGGTCTGTTCCCGTCTGCTAGCCATTGCGAAGCTGCATGGTTTGGGCGAGCGAAGCTATCTCCTCGATAGCCGCAGCGAGATCTTCCGTTCCCCTTGCCTGCTGTTTTGCAGCGGCGGCCGCCTGCGCTGACGCGCCGGCCGCTTCCTCGGCCACCGAGGCGACCTGGCGCGCACTTTGACCGACGTCCTTCATCGAAGCGAGGATGGCCTCAGCGCTGGTCCCGATCTGCTCGTTGCCGGCGGCAATCTGGGCAACGTCCTTTTGCACGATCTCGATGCCGGCCAGCACCGCATCGGCCTTCTGGTTTTCCGTCTCGGCGCTGCCGATCACGCGCTCCAACTCGCGACGCACAGCCGCGACCTGGCCCTGGATCGCGCGAACCGTTTCCTTGATGCGGGCGGCGTTCTCACTGGAGTCGCGCGCGAGGCTGCGGATGTCCTTTGATACGACGGCAAACCCCTTGCCGAACTCACCAGCTCGCGCGGCTTCCACCGAGCCGTTGACAGCCAACATATTGGTCTGGATCGACACCATGCTGATCCCGTCGACAATCTTGTCGATGGCAGCACTCATGTTTTCAAGTCCGGCAATCATATCGAGGCTCTGACGCGTCGTATCGATCGATCGCGCGACACCTCGCGACAAGTCAGCGATCTGCAGACGGCATTCGCCGAGCATGGCGTCCATCCTTTGCGTGCGTTCCATCGATGCAACTGCGCTCTCGCGGAACGACAGGGCGGTCTTTTCGACCTGACTCATCGCCGCACTGGCTTGCTGGGTGGCCGCGGCCTGCTGTTGCGCTCCGCGGCTGATCTGATCGACTGCTGTCATGATCTGGGCGGCTGATCCCGACATTTCCTGAACGGCGGTGGAAAGCTGCTCGGCCGCGGAGGCAAGCTGATCGGCGCTGGTCGAAGACATCTGGAGGTCGGTCGCAAGTACGGACAACGAGCGAGACGCGACCTGGCTCTCGTCGAGTACGCCGGCCTGCTGCTCGACGCTGCGGAGCGCTTCCGCCGCCGCGGCAGCCTGTTCTTCGGCGGCAGCAGAGATGATCTCTGCGCCCTTCTGCGCTTCGCGAGCGGCCGATTCGGCCTCCAGTGTCGCCACGGCAATGGATTGGCTGCCTTCGGCCAAAGCGCCGACTTCCCTGCGAAGCTCGCCCAGCGCCAGAATCACGGTCTGGCTCTTTTGCGCCTCCTCAGTTGCCGCGGCCGCCGCCGCCTTGATGATCGACGCCATCGACCCCACTTGAGATTCGATTTGCGCGGCGAGGCTTTGCACGTCGTGCGCGCTCTTTTCCGAGGTTTCTGCCAGTGCCCGGACTTCGTCGGCGACGACCGCGAAACCGCGACCATGGTCGCCGGCACGCGCAGCCTCGATCGCGGCATTTAGCGCGAGTAAGTTGGTCTGGTCGGAAACTTGACTGACGGTCTTGGTGACATCGCCGATGCTCGCCGCCTGGCTGCTTAGCTGCGCCATGATGTCCACGGTGCCGGCCTGACGTTCTCCATTGTGCTTGATATTGCCGGCCCACGTTCCGATCTGGCTCGACGTCTCAAGCAGCAGCGATTCGACAGCCTCGGTTCGCCGACGCGCCCCTTCGGCGCGATTGCGTGCCTGAACGAGCGTCGCTGCCGTGTTGGTGGCCACCGCCAGAGTTTCCTGGGCCGCACTGGCAGCTTCCTCCGCTCCGCTGGCGATTTGCTCCATCGAACGGCGCAGCTCCTCGGCGGCCGAGGCTGCCTCGGTCAGTCCTGCCGCCAGTTCCTCCGTTGCAGCCGCGATGCGCTCTTCGATTTTCTGTTGCCGGTTGTCCGATATTTTGGTGGGCGCCGGCTTGCCACGGCGCATCGGAGGCGCTGCTGGTTTCGAAGCTGACTGCGGCACGGGGCGACGCGCATCGCGCTTGCCCGCCCCTAGTTCGGAAGTCTTCATCAGGGTTCTTGGGCCGCTGGCCGCGAGATTTTTAGAGACGACTGGCTCGCCGCCGTCCGGCACCCCGGCTCCCGATGACGGTACGCTCCCCCGCTCGCTCGCTTGCCGGGAACGTGCCTTGGGGTGTCCGGTCGTGGCAGACCTTTTACGCATCGGAACCTGTATTCTCGGGTTTGCCAGTGGATTTGGCATGAAAATGGGAATATTTAACCGCTAAACTACGCACTCTTCATATGCCGATACAAGGCAAAACGACGTCCGTCGCGCGAGTCCCAAATCGGGAAAGCGGCGTCGAGGGCACCACCGTCGTGCTAGAAAGGCTTCAGGCGATCGCTTCACCGTCCGGGCAAAAGTTGGACCAGATTAGATGCCGTCCGATTCATTTGTACCCCTTAGTGACCTTGAGCGCGATGCGCTGGCCGAACTGTCGAATATTGCGATGGCAAAAGCGGCCAACAGCCTGCGCCAGATGGTTCAAAGCGAGGTCCTGCTGTCAGTTCCGTCAGTCGAAATCCTGACCAGCGCCGCAGCAACCCTGCTGGTAGCCAAGCCGGACAATCCGAGGTTGGTCGCCGTCCGGCAAGACTTCGCCGGGGCGTTCTCGGGCCGGGCGTTGCTCATCTTTCCGGAGCGAAACAGCCTCGAACTGGTGCGCGCTGTCGTGGGCCGTGAGCTGCCACTCGATGACATCGTCGACCTCGAAGATGAAGCCCTGGCTGAGACCGGCAATATCATTCTGAACAGCTGGGTCGCGACCATCGCCAACTTGCTAAAGAGCGCGCTTAAGATGTCTCTGCCGATCGTGATCCGCGGCGACAGCAATCGTATGTTCGAGAGCGCTAACTCCAACCTCGTCCTGTTCCTGCATATCAAGTTCGATATCCGTCAGAAGCCAATCGGCGGCTATGTGGCCCTGCTCATGGACATTCCATCGCTGGAGGAGCTGAGATCACTTATTGCCGGCTTCGTGAAATCCATCACCTAGTTTGAAGCACGGCACGAAGCCCGGCTCGCGGCCATGTGAGAGGCTCGCCCTACCAGATCCAGCCATCGCGTTTGCGTCGTATCAGAGGACCGCTGCTATTAGTCAGTTTTCCCGCGTTATGGATTTGACCCTCGCAGGGGAAGTCTCCATATGCAGGTGGAAGAAGCATATGGAAGTCTGCCGTTTCAAACAGGCCGCAGCCCCCTATCCCGTGCGGTATCATTCACGCACATGGTTTCGTCTGGAGCACCATGACGCCACTGTCCATCCTGGATCTCGTCCGCATTACCGAGGACACCGACGCGCGCGGCGCCCTCGACAACGCCCGCGATGTTGCGGTTCATGCGGAAGCTTGGGGCTACCGCCGCATCTGGGTGGCGGAGCATCACAACATGCCTGGCATTGCCAGCGCTGCGACATCGGTCGTTATCGGTCACATCGCGGCCGGAACGAAAACGATCCGCGTGGGCGCAGGCGGCATCATGCTTCCCAACCATGCACCCTATGTTATCGCCGAGCAGTTCGGGACGCTCGCGCGGTTGTTTCCAGGCCGCATCGACCTTGGACTCGGCCGCGCACCCGGGACCGATCAGCTCACATTGCGCGCCCTGCGCCGCACGCCCGAGTCCGCCGAAAACTTCCCGCAGGACGTTCTCGAGGTGCAGGCCTTCCTGGCGCCGGCCGGTCCCAGTCAGCGTATTCGGGCCATCCCGGCGGCGGGAACGGAAGTGCCGTTGTGGATTTTGGGATCGAGCAATTTTGGCGCGATGCTGGCGGCCGAACTTGGGCTTCCCTATGCGTTTGCGTCGCATTTCGCGCCTGAACTGCTGATCCCGGCGCTGCAGATCTACCGCAGCCGCTTCAAGCCCTCCGAGCAGCTTGAACGTCCCTACGCGATGGTTGGCGTCAACATCGTCGCTGCCGGCAGCGACGACGAGGCGCGCCGGCTGGCCACGACCCAACAGATGTCATTCACGAATATCTTCCGCGGCGCGCGAAGCCTCAGTCAGCCGCCGATCGACGACATTGAGAACTACTGGTCGCCTGCCGAAAAGAGGCAGGCGATGAGCATGCTGGCGCGCTCCATCGTCGGTTCACCGGATACGGTTCGTGCGGGCATGGATGCACTTATTGCGGAAACAGCGGCCGACGAACTCATGATCGTTTCAGATGTTTACGATCACGCCAAGCGGCTACGCTCTTTCGAGCTGATCGCCGGCGCCGCGGGATCTGATCACTAAGTTAATACGCACAACGCCCAATTTATCGCTATATATCTAGACTTTCATTGAAACACGATCCGCCGCGGCACGATAGATCGCCTCGATCAATTTCATGTCGCGCAGCCCTTCCTCGCCTGGCGTGCGCGGGGTCTCGCCTTTGATCACGCAATCGGCCATGTGATCCATTTCGCTCGCGAAGTGATCCTTCTGACCGATCTGTATAAATGACTCGGTCTCCAGCCTGTCCTGTGCCTGAACCTGCAACAGGCGCTGGCCCTTATAGGGAAATGCATTTTCCAACTTGAGGCCCCCGCCATCAAGGTGGACAGCGAGCCGTGACGCGCGGTGTATGCCATAGCTCGTCGACAAGTTGGCAAGCGCGCCCGATGGAAATCGCATCAGCCAGGTCACGCTCTCCTCTACCTCGCGAAATCGCGGGTCGTTGGGCGTCGAATAGAGCTGAGCTTCGATCTCGACCGGCTCCTCTCCGGTCACCGCGCGGGCCGCATTCAAGCAGTAAATCCCAATGTCCGGCAGCGAACCGCCACCGGAAA
>CADEDX010000285.1 GCA_902826195.1 uncultured Bradyrhizobium sp.
CGACGGCGAGGCGATCGGCAATATCCGCTTTCGCCCGCGGCTGGATGATCCCAAGGGCAATCGCGGCTTCTGGCTGGCGGAGCGTTTCTGGAATCAGGGCCTGATGAGCGAGGCCGTCTCGGCGGTGAACGATTTCGCCTTCCGCACGCTCGGGATCGAGCGTTTTCACGCCTGCAATGCGGCGACCAACCTGGCCTCGCGCCGGGTCAAGCAGAAGACCGGCGCCGAATTCGTCGGCTATGTCGAGTTGGCCCATCACAGCGGCCAGACGCTCGCCGAGAAATGGCGCGTGACGCGGGAAAACTGGCTGCGGCGGAATCCTTAAAGCATGATCCGGGAAAGTGGGAAGGTTTTCCCTCGCGACAAACGCGTAACGCGTTTGCGCGAAGATCATGCTCCAATTAAAAGGGTTAAAGCGGAGCAATCCGGCGGGGCTGGTGGCCGGATCGCTCCGCATTCGCCCCGCGCATTCAATGTGCGCGAAGCCCGGAATCAGACGCGGGCAGGGGCGCGCAGGAAGCGCGCAGCGTCGGTGTCGTAGGACGGCAGCGCGGCGGCCCATTTCGGAATGATGGCGGGAACTTCCACGAAATCCTCGACGGCAGGTTCGTCGGTCGGCGCGGCCATGTCGCTGAGCCGCTGTTCCACCCACTGCCAGAGCGCGCGCACTTCCTGCGCCGACTTGCCGCCCGGCGCGTATTCGCAGACGGCGAGGCCGGCGCTCAGCGCGTCCTGGTAATCGTTGCGCATCACGATGAAGGGCTTTGCGACGATCTCGGCCGCTTCGAGCGCCGCTTCGTCGCCGAGTGCGTTCTCCGCACCGGCAAGCCGGGCGGCGGCCCGGATCGGGGTCTGGTTCAGAACATAGGCGAACGGCTTGTGCCAGGCGCGGATGACGCGCAGCGTCAATGCGGTCGCCTCGATGTCGGCGATGCTCGGCCGGGTCGGAATCAGGCAGAGGTCGGCATAGCGGATGGCGGAATTGGTTGCGGCGGTTTCGCCGCCGGCGGTATCGACAATCGTCACCGTCACGCCCTCGCGCGGCAGCAATTGCAGGCGCTCTTCGAGCTGGCGGGCGTCGTAGATCGGCTCGACGATCGGTGCGGCATAGGGACGGCGGCGCTTCCAGTTCGAAACCGTGCCCTGCGGGTCGGTCTCGATCAGACGGACATTGTGACCGGCCCGGATGGCGGCAAGTGTCAGGCTGATGGCAAGCGTGCTTTTTCCAGACCCGCCCTTCTGGGTGGTCAGTACGATCGTCTGCATTTCTAGTCCTCTGATGGGCTTACGGGCGGTGTTTTGGGGTACGCCTTACAAAACAAGGCCCGCATTCTGCGGCGCGAACATGCTGCTCGCCAGGACGCACCAGCCCGACCCAAAGGAGAGATCGCGGGCGCCCGAATCACTACCTTGCAATGATGCAGGATTGTGAGAATCTGGCTATCCCGGGCGAACACGGCCACGCACGAATCTCGCCGGCTGATGCCTGAAAACGACAATAAGATGGCAGGGAAAAGGCATATGACGGGCAATTGGCGGGACCGTGCAACGACCGGTTTTGAGTGCCGCAAGCAGCCGGCGACCGGCAGTCGCGGCATGGTGGTCAGCAATCACCCGCTGGCATCGAGCGCCGGCGCGGAAATGCTGGCGGCCGGCGGCAACGCCGTCGACGCGGCGATCGCCACATTATTTGCGCTGACCGTGGTCGAGCCGATGATGGTCGGCATCATTGGCGGCGGCATGGCCCACATCCGGCTGGCCGACGGCAGCCACCGCTTCATTGACGGTCAGAGCACGGTGCCGCTGGCGGTCCAGCCCGATACCTACACCTCGAAACCCGGTTCTGCCCATGACGTGTTCGACACGGTCGGCGACGAAAACCTCACCGGTCCGAAAGCCGTCGCCGTGCCGGGCTCGCTGAAGGCCTGGTGCGAGACGCTGCAGCGGTTTGGCACCATGCCGCTCGCCGACGTGATGCAGCCCGCGATCAAATTCGCCGCGCGCGGCTATGCGGCGACGCCCTATCTGCACGAATGCATCGTCGATAGCGCCGGGGAGATGCTGCAGGACAAGGATATTTCGGCGATCTATCTGCCCAACGGAACGCCGCTGAAGGTCGGCGAGCGCGTGGTGCAGTCGGAATATGCGGAAACCCTGACCTACATTTCGCAGCGTGGCGAGGCGGCGCTGTATCATGGCCCGCTCGGCGATATCCTCGTCGACTACATGAAGAAGAAGGGCGGCTTCATCGTCCGCGAGGACCTCACGCGCTACAGGACGGTCGAGCGCCAGCCGATCCGCGCGGATTATCGTGGCTGGGAGATTCTCGGCCCACCGCCGCCCGCGGCCTCCGGCGTGCACATCGCGCAGATGCTTAACATTCTCGAAGGTTATGACATCGAAAAGCTCGGCTTCGGCTCCGCCGCCAACATCCACTTCCTTGCCGAAGTGCTCAAGATCGCATTCGCCGACCGCGCCGCCGCCAGCGGCGACCCTGAATTCGTCAACGTGCCGGTCGAGCGGCTGACCTCAAAGGCCTATGCCGAGGAACGCCGCCGTGCCATCGATCCTGCCCGCGCGCAATCCTGGAGCGCCGGCATCGCGCAGTTGGAGAGCGCGCACACCACGCACATGACGGCGGCGGATGCGTTCGGCAATGTGGTGGCGACCACGCAGACCATTAACAATCTGTTCGGCGCGAAAATCCTGATCCCCGGGATCGGCGCCATCCCGAACAATTACATGAACCTCTACGATCCGCGGCCCGGCCATGCGCTGTCGCTGGCGCCGGGCAAGCGCGTCACCACCTCGATGTCGCCCATGATGGCGCTGCGCAACGGCAAGCTCGTCTATGCGCTCGGCCTGCCCGGCGGAAAGAAGATCTTTCCGAGCGCCATGCAGGCGCTGATCAACCTGATCGACCACGGCATGAGCCTGCAGGAAGCGGTCGAAGCGCCGCGGGTCTGGACCGAAGGCAACGCGCTCGAAGTCGAACAGGCGGTGCCGGAAGACGTCCGCGCCAAACTCACGTCAATGGGTCACAAGGTGCAGGCGGTGCCGACCGTCGCCGGCGGCATGAACGCAATCCAGTTTCGCGACGACGGCACGCTGTCGGGCGCAGCTTGCTGGCGCGCCGACGGCACCCCGATCGGCATCGCCGGCGGCCTCGCGCGCGCCGGCGTGCGGTTCGGGCTGGCGTGATGATATAGCCTTCAGCGCGGGTAAAGAACGCGCTGCCAGATCGTGCCGCCGAGATATTTGTTGCCGGCCACGAAGTTGATAACTATCAGCGCGAGCAAAATTAGCGCGGGCATCCCTTCCAGCTTGAAGCCGTCGGCAGTCAGGCGGCCCGTCAACGCGCCGATTGCGTAGCCGCCACCGAAAAACACCGTGATGAAATCAAGGATTGGGGCCGCAATCCTGCGCCATGTCGCGACCGGCTTGCTGGTTTCCGCCATTACCGCCAGCTTATTTCAGCGGCGTCGGAAAATCAGCCGTCGCATGCGCAAGGAGATTGGCGGCGCCAGCGTAGCTCGTCGATGACTCCTTCACTTTGACGTCGATTGCGATCAACTTCCACTCGCCCTCCGAAATCGCGTAATCGAGCGAGTAGTTGAGGCGCGATGGCGTGGTATCGAAATAACCGCGCAGCATCAGGGCGCCGTTGCGGTCGATTCTGGCTTCGTGGGTCGTGACCAGCGGCGTGGCCGCAATGATGTCGATATGTTTGCCGGCGAACGTCCTGAACGCTTTTTCGAGCGTATCGGACCCGAATTTTTCCCGAAATGCCTTGGCCATCTTTGCGTGCATCACGTCGTAATTGCCGGTGAGGTTGGCGTCATTGAGGGTCAACAGCGTGGTCTTGACCATAACTTCCTCGACCAGCGGCGTCAGCAGAGGCTGCGATTGGGCAATTGCCGCGCCCGCAGCCATTGCCGCGCCGACTGCAAGGACGATCCCTATCATTGTGCGATTCATGACGGCACCCGATGTATTTTCGGTTTGAGTTGACCGCCGAACACCCCAGCCATCGTTGATCTGCGTCAAGCCGCCAAGCTCGAGCCTTGATCCGTTCGCGCCCCGGGCGCAGCGCAGGATCGCCTCTGGGTAACGAACTTCTACTTCCTTACGCAAATGACGCGGACCACCGACGCTTTAGCGTCCGACGCTCCGCCCGTCGCGTTGACGCCATTGGCTTTCAGGAAATCTCGCACCGTATCCGACGTCACCAGCACGGCCTGCGCCGAAGGGATGCCGTTGGCGGGCCCGGCGACCTGAACCGGCTTCAGCAGCGCGACGCCGGCAAACCTGCCGTCGCCATCGAGCGCGGGCGCGCCGGAAAAACCGGCGGCCGGCGCCGGCGTCAAAGCCACGGCGGAGCCGCCGCCGAGCTGCGCCACCGAAGCCTTGCTGCCGGTCACCGCCGCGCCGCCGCCCTGGTTCTGCGGATCGGCGATGCCGGTGAGGTCGAGCGCCGTCTTCGTCGCAGCGTTGGCGAGATTGAGCGCCTTCAGCCCGCGCGCGCCGTAGATGCGCAGCAGCGCCAGGTCATGCGCCTTGTCCTCGGCAACGCGATCGGCATTGCCATGCCCCGCAATCGCCACCGTGAGGCAGCCGTCGGTGATCTGGCGGTCGGCGATGATCGCCCCGTCGTCGCTGACGACGAGGCCGGTGCCGTATTCGACGCTCTTGCGCGGCGGCGGACCGGCGATTTGCGCGACCGCCGGAAACGCATTGAACGCGCTCGACATCGCGATCACGACGGGCTCCACGGTATTTTCGGTCGCCTGATCGTAGAGAATGGTGAGGATGCGGACCTCGTCGCCCTTGAAGGTGCCGCGCATGTAAAACTTCTTCAGGCCCTGCAGGCCGGACAGCACGAAGAAGTCCGGCTTCACCACTGTGTAGTCGATGGTGCGCCCCGGCTCCTTCTTCTCGCGCTCGGCGAGTTTTGCGGTGGTGGGGCCGGCTTCCTTGCGCCGCGCCAGCTGAATCTGGATCGTACCGGTCGGCGAGGTCCATTTGGTGCCGTTGGCGTCGCTGGCTTGCTGCGGCACCAGTTTTGTAGGGATGCCGAGCCGCACGCCGGTGCCGGGATCGGTCTGGATCTTCCAGCCGACGCCTTCTTGCTTTCGCTTCGCGGTGTCCGCCAGCGCGCCGCGCTCCTGCGGATTGAGCACGCCGGTCGGCTTAGCCCCGCGCGCCTTCTGGAATTCCTTGATGGCGTTGACCATGCGCTCGCTGACGTCGCCGCTGATGGCCCCATTATATTGCCCGACCCAAGCGAGATCCGACTGCAGCGCCAGCCGCTCGGCCTGGCTCATGGCGCCGGCGGTGTCCTCCGGCTTCTGCAGCGCGGGGCGGATGGGTATCGTGGTGACCGGCTTCGCGGGGGCGAGCGGCGTCTGCGCCTGCGCGGCCGCAAAACCCAGGGCCGCGATGCCAGCCGCGATGACAAAGGTTGCCGAAAGCGCCGATCTCATGACAAATCCAGAAGGATGGAGTGGAAGCGGGGGGTGCGCATTGACGTTCCGCCAATTAAGCACATCTGCTTGGTCGGCACCAACAGCGCCCCGGTTCAGCGCTTTCGTTCCTACCATGAGGATTTGACGCAACCATGCTGACGGCCGACGAACTCGAACGTTACGCCCGCCATATCGTGCTGCGCGAAGTCGGCGGCCCCGGCCAGGCCGCACTGAAGGAGGCGTCCGTGCTCGTGATCGGCGCTGGCGGCCTCGGCGCGCCGGTCATGATGTATCTGGCGGCCGCCGGTGTCGGCACGCTGGGCGTGGTCGATGATGATATCGTCTCACTCTCCAACCTGCAGCGCCAGATCATCCACACCACGCGCGATGTCGGACGGCGCAAGGTCGACAGCGCCGCGGAGGTGATCGACGCGCTCAATCCGCACGTTCATTTCGAGGCGCATGCGGCGCGTCTCGATGCAGGGAATGTGATGGCGCTGATCGGCGGCTACGATCTCGTGCTCGACGGTTCCGACAATTTCGAAACACGATATCTGGTGTCCGATGCGTGTTTCCTTGCCGGCAAGCCGCTGATCACGGCGGCGCTGGGCCAGTTCGACGGTTCGCTGACCACGATCCGCGCGCATGAACGCGGTGCCGACGGCGCGTTCAACCCGACCTATCGCTGCCTGTTTCCCGAACCGCCGCCGCCCGGCACCGTGCCGGCCTGCGCGGAAGCCGGCGTGATGGGTGCGCTGGCCGGCATGATGGGCTCGATGATGGCGCTGGAGGCGATCCGCGAAATCGTCGGCTTTGGCGAGAGCCTGGTCGGACGGCTGGTGATGGTGGACGCGCGCGCCATGCGCTTTGAAACCCTGCGCTACGCCCGCGATCCGCAAAATCCGCTCAACGGCGACGAGCCCACGATCACCGATCTGAGCGGCTACGCGGCGTAGGCCCGCAGCAGGCGCGTCACGGCGCGCCTTGCATGCCGGTCGATCTCCTCGCGTCCCGGCTCGGGGATCGTGCCGAGCAGCGCGCGCGTAAAGAGTTCGCCTTGCAGCAGTCCGATAAAACTGTGCCGGAACTCGGCGCGATCGTCGATCTCGATCAATCCCTGCTTCACCAACCGCGCCACGATCGCGCGCACGCGCTCCATGCCGTGATCACGCGTGTAGGCGCTATAGGTGCGGCCGACCTTTGACAGCCTGTCACCTTCCGCGACCGCGATCCGGAACAGCGCAAGCCGGCCGCTTTGGTCGTGATCTCCTCCTGCATCAGACTTCCGCCTTCGCAGGCAGACCTGCCGCCGCGACATCGCGCTGGCCGTCGAGGCTCTGCCGGGGGCCGGCGGCGTGCGCGGCTGGAATTTTGTTCGCATGCGGGCGAGCCCGTCGTGCTCGACATCACGACAGCAGGCGAACCGGATGAACAGCGCGGCGGCGTCTCCGATCCCGGCAGCCACTCACCCAACAGCAGCCTGCCGCTGATGCGGCGGCGGGCCAGCACGCTCGCGGCGCCGCAGACACTGGTACTCGTCAGCGGTCGGCGTTTCGAGGTTCCAGTCAAGATCAGCGCGGGAGCTTTCGTTGCGCACGAAGGCTTTTTCACGGAAGAACACCTCTTCGGGGCCATCCGCGCCGGGACGATCAGCTTTCGCTTGAAAACGAGTCCGTCCAGCATGGCGGCCGGTGAGCAATGGGATTATTGAGAGCGTTGGCCGAACCATCGTCTGGCGCATCGAAGATAGCGGCCCGGATGGCAAGTTGCGCATCGCACGGGAAGATACGCCGGGCGAAACGATTGAAGCCTGTGCGTCCGGCGACGGCTTGCGGATCGTCCGGATCGGCCATGGTGGCCTCGATCTCGCGTCCGACAAAGCGGGCCGCTTCAGCCTCGCGATGGACGGCGAGACGATCGTATCCGGGCTCGCGGAGATGAAGCAGCAAGACGGCGCGGCCGTCATCGCCCTCTCTCCAACTCAGCCGGATTGGGCCGTGGCGAGGCAGGTCCGCTTGACCTGCTCCCGCGATGGCGATCGGCTGACGGCAACGACGACGATCGGCTGTAGCGAGCCCGCCCCGTCGTAACATCGACGGATGGCCTCGCCGCGATCAGGCCATCTTGGCCGGCTTTTCGCTGTCCATATGCGCCAGCTGCGCCTCGGGATAGCGCGCGCCTGCGGCTGCGCCGGGCGGGAAAGCCTTGCCGAGCGCGGCGAGATGCGCGGCCGTCAGTTTTACATCGAGAGCGCCGAGCGCCTCCGAAAGCCGGTCGCGCCGCCGGGCGCCGACCAGCGGCACGATGTCGTTACCCTGCGCGGCGACCCAGGCAATCGCGACCTGCGCCGGCGATGCCCCGACCTCGGCGGCGATGGCGCGCAGCGCATCCACCAGCGCCAGGTTGGCGTCGAGATTGGCGCCCTGGAAGCGTGGGCTCATCTGGCGAAAATCCTGCGCGTCGGAACGATCTTTCGACCAGTGTCCGCTGATCAGCCCGCGCGATAATACGCCGTAAGCTGTGATGCCGATCCCAAGCTCGCGGCAGGTTTTCAAAATGTCGCTCTCGATGCCGCGCGCGAGCAGCGAGTATTCGATCTGCAGATCGACGATGGGATGCACCGCGTGGGCCCTGCGAAGGGTGTCGGAGCCGACCTCGGACAATCCGATATGCCTGATCCAGCCGGCCTTGATCATGTCGGCCATCGCACCGACGCTCTCTTCGATCGGCACGTCGGGATCGAGCCGCGCCGGCCGATAGATGTCGATGGGTTCGA